>NZ_JBYCCV010000040.1:0-33797 GCF_057473825.1 Aliterella sp. E5.1 | reverse complement strand
TCATAAATATTGTTCGTGGTAGAATCAATAGATATAGATTTGGTAACTCCTTTTGAGTCGTTACCCGCCTTATATCCCGACGCTCATCGAAGCGATAGAGCGCGGGACTTACGGCGAACAGTTAAAGGGGGACTAGAAGCTCTGTTTAAAGATGACCCGAATGTATTTGTAGCGGGCGATTTGCTTTGGTATCCCGTTGAAGGTAACGATAAAATTAGAGTTGCTCCTGATACAATGGTAGCTTTTGGACGACCTAAAGGTTACAGAGGTTCTTACAAACAATGGCAAGAAGACAATATTGCACCACAGGTAGTATTTGAAATACTTTCGCCAGGTAATACTCTAAGCGAGATGGCAAAAAAGCTAGAGCTATACGATCGCTATGGCGCTGAAGAATATTATTTATACGATCCTGATAAAAACGATCTAAGTATATGGCTAAGACTTGAAGAACGTTTAACCGTAGTTGAACAAACTTCAAGCTGGGTAAGTCCGCGTTTAGGCGTTAGATTTGAGCTTACGCCAGACACTATGCAGATTTATCGACCAGACGGGCGACCCTTTGCAACTTATGTAGAATTGGATCGGCAAAGAGAAACGGCCGAACAAAGAGTTAACGAACTAGAAGCAAAATTACGTGCTTTAGGCATCGATCCAGACGCTTAGAAAGCTCTTTGGGTAGAAATACACCTTAAATAGTACGCGAAGTCCGATCTACCAAAATCTCATCTGTTTCTACAATGAGCTTATAAAGAACTTTCTAAATTAATCCTACCTAGCGGTTCCATAAAGACTATGCAACCAACAAACCCCAACCAATTTACAGAAAAATCCTGGGAAGCGATCGCCCATACTCCCGATATAGTTAAAGCTAGTGGGCAACAACAGATCGAAAGCGAACATCTGATGAAAGCTCTCTTAGAGCAAGACGGACTCGCTAATAGTATTTGGACGAAAGCTGGAGTAAATATCCAAAAACTTCGCGATCGCACTGACCAATTTATCCAAAAGCAGCCGAAAGTATCGAGTACCGCTAACGTCTATGTAGGACGTAGCCTAGATACGCTGCTAGATCGCGCTGAAGCTTATCGTAAAGAGTTTGGCGATGATTTTATCTCTATCGAGCATCTAATACTGGGTTACGTTAAAGACGAGCGCTTTGGCAAAAACCTAATTAGAGAATTTGGCACTGATGAAACCAAGCTCAAAAACATTATTAAAGAAATTCGTGGGAGTCAAAAAGTGACCGATCAAAATCCAGAAGGCAAATACGAAGCACTGGAAAAATACGGACGCGACCTAACAGAAGCTGCAAAACAAGGCAAACTTGACCCCGTAATTGGACGCGACGAGGAGATTCGCCGCACCATTCAAATTTTGTCGCGCCGTACCAAAAATAACCCCGTACTAATTGGCGAACCTGGTGTAGGTAAAACAGCGATCGCTGAAGGACTCGCCCAAAGAATCATTGCAGGCGATGTACCCCAGTCGCTTAAAGATCGCAAACTCATTACTTTAGATATGGGTTCGCTAATTGCTGGTGCTAAATTTCGGGGAGAATTTGAGGAACGTTTAAAAGCTGTACTCAAAGAAGTTACCGACTCGCGCGGTAATATTATTCTATTTATTGACGAGATTCATACCGTCGTTGGTGCGGGTGCAACTCAAGGGGCAATGGATGCCGGAAACTTGCTCAAACCCATGCTGGCACGGGGCGAACTGCGTTGTATTGGTGCGACAACTTTAGACGAGTACCGCAAGTACATTGAAAAAGATGCAGCATTGGAAAGACGCTTTCAACAGGTGTATATTGAACAGCCGAATGTTGAAGATACCGTATCAATTTTGCGGGGATTGAAAGAGCGCTACGAAGTCCATCACGGGGTAAAAATCTCTGATACTGCTTTAGTTGCAGCAGCTACGCTGTCCAATCGGTATATTAGCGATCGCTTTTTGCCAGATAAAGCAATCGATCTTGTAGACGAAGCCGCCGCCAAGCTAAAAATGGAAATTACTTCCAAGCCAGAAGAATTAGACGAAATCGATCGCAAAATTCTCCAGCTAGAAATGGAGCGGTTATCGCTGCAAAAAGAGACAAACGCCGCTTCTAGAGAAAGGCTAGAAAGAATTGAAAAGGAACTTGCCGACCTTAAAGAAAATCAAAGAGCAATGAGCGCTCAATGGCAGTCGGAAAAGGATGTAATTTCCAAAATTCAGGCAATTAAAGAAGAAAGCGATCGCGTCAACGTCGAAATTCAGCAAGCCGAGAGAGACTACGACTTGAATAAAGCCGCCGAGCTAAAATATGGCAAATTAACTCAATTGCAACGGCAGTTAAAGGAAGCGGAAGCTCAACTTAGCCAAGCGCAAACTAGCGGTCAATCCTTGCTACGAGAAGAAGTCACCGAGTCCGACATTGCCGAAGTTATTTCTAAGTGGACGGGTATCCCGATTAGCAAGCTAGTAGAATCGGAAAAAGATAAGCTACTGCACTTAGAAGACGAGTTACATAACCGCGTAATTGGGCAAAATGAAGCTGTTACCGCCGTCGCCGATGCGATTCAGCGATCGCGCGCCGGACTTGCCGATCCCAATCGTCCTACAGCCAGCTTTATTTTCCTTGGGCCCACAGGTGTAGGTAAAACAGAACTTGCTAAAGCTCTAGCTGCGTACCTATTCGACACCGAAGAAGCTCTAGTCCGCATTGATATGTCGGAATACATGGAGAAACACGCCGTTTCTCGGCTGATTGGTGCGCCTCCAGGGTATGTAGGTTACGACGAAGGGGGACAACTAACTGAAGCTCTGCGCCGCCGTCCTTATGCCGTAATTTTGTTTGACGAAATTGAAAAAGCGCACCCTGATGTATTTAACATCTTGCTGCAAATTCTTGACGATGGGCGCGTCACTGATGCTCAAGGTCATACGGTGGACTTCAAAAATTCCATTATCATCATGACCAGTAATATTGGTTCGCAGTACATCCTCGAATTAGCTGGAGATGATTCTCGCTACGATGAGATGTATCGACGGGTAATGGAAGCAATGCGCGGTAGTTTCCGCCCTGAGTTTCTCAACCGCATTGACGAAACAATTATCTTCCACGCTTTGCAAAAACAAGAATTGCGGCAAATTGTTCAGTTGCAAGTAGTCAGACTAGCCCAAAGATTAAGCGATCGCAAAATATCGCTAAAACTCTCTGATTCTGCTTTAGACTTTTTGGCAGAAGTCGGCTATGACCCAGTATTTGGCGCGCGTCCGCTCAAGAGGGCAATTCAAAGAGAATTGGAAACTCAAATTGCTAAAGCCATCTTACGCGGTGAGTTTCATGATGGCGATACTGTTTTTGTAGATGTTGAAAACGAACGGATTGCCTTTAAACGTTTGCCGTCGGAATTAGTTACAGCAGAGTAAAATTTTGAATTTTAGGGAGCGTAAGTTACACTCCCTAAAATTCAAAATTTTTTTTCTATCGAACTTAAGCTAGATAATCGGTTATGCAAAGAGATGAGGCAGAAAGTAATCCCCTGAATTTATGGCGCGAATGGTTTAAAAAAGAGCAAATTGTTCATAATTTAGAATTAGTCCAAAATCTAATTGTAATTGCTTTGGCAATTGGACTATTTCTTGTTATGGTCATTCGGTTGGGCGACTTATTTTATTCCCTACTTATACCTATCAACTTTCAAACCGTAACTTCCGATATTTTGTTTATCTTGATTTTAGTCGAGATTTTCCGGCTGCTAATTATTTATTTGCAAGAACAACGTATTTCTGTAGGTGTAACAGTGGAAGTGTCTATTGTATCGGTACTAAGAGAAGTGATTATTCGTGGCGCATTAGAGATCCCGTGGCAACAAATTCTAGCTATTTGTGTTTTTCTCTTGGTTTTAGGCGCGTTGCTATTAGTTCGTGTTTGGATGGCAAAAACTTACGTTAAAATTGATACCGCTAAAAAGCAAATATTTCTAGATGAGCAGGAATTTAAGGAAAAGGAGCAATTTATGGATCGTTTAATTTAGTAATTATTGCTCCCACAACCTTTAACTACCGCAAAGGACTTGGCGCATTTTTCGCATATTGGCAGGTAATTCTAACTGCATTGCTTGCTGGATAAACATTGTGGGGATGGGAATATTTGGGGTTGCTTGCACGGCGTAAGTGAGTAAAGTTCCATTTTGACAGTCTTGCAAATGTAAATCGGCAGCAAAATCAACAAAAGTCCCTCTTTCTAGGCGAAACTGAATTTGCTGCTGGACTACTTCAATCACATTTAGATAAACTTCGACTTGCGCCGTAAAAAATAGAAAGGCTTTTTTTGCCGCTTGATACAAGCGCTTTACCTCGCCTCGCTGCAAAACTTCACTTTTAGTCACGTCAGGAAAATACTGCACCCAACGCGGGTAATCTGTTACTTGCTGCCAAACGTGCGATCGCACTAAAGGTACGTACATGGTTGCTGTCACCGCACCACCCCAATCTGAATGCGATCGCGTTTTTACTAAAATTTCTCCCCTAATCAGTTCTATTTGCTGGTGCAAGCTCCACTCAGCATCTAATTTAATTGCATCACCAACACAAAATTCATTCATCTTACGTGCGAAGTCTCCTACACCAATAATTATCTAGAGCGTAAATAGTTACATGAGTTTAAGTAATTCCATCACTTATTATCACCCAACTGCCTAGCAGTTCTGTAAGAAGATGCTAAACCTGCGATAAAGGTTCCAAGAATTTATATATTAAAACCAGCAATTAGATAAATAATAAAAACTACTGTAACAACTACAAAAATGTAGATAGAAATTCCAGAAAATTGTTTGTATATGTTGTTACTTGCGATCGCAATTAGCCTATTAATCGCTAACAGTATCAAAACTTTCCCTATCCTTTAAAGTGAAAGCTATAAAACTACCTCTTAGCGGCTGTAGAAATTAATATCACTAACTACTAATATTGAATAAATTTCAAAGAGGTAAAACTACTATGGCTTTGACTGCTTCGACTATGCTGCCATTGGGTACTAAAGCACCAGATTTTGAATTGCCCGATGTGATATCTGGCAAGCTAATTTCGCTGGCTAACTATGCAGGAAAACAAGCAACTTTAGTAATGTTTCTCTGTCAACATTGCCCATTTGTCAAGCATATAAAGGCTCAATTAGCTGAGCTTAGTAGCGATTACGCTAATAGTAATTTAGGTATTATTGCTATTAGTTCTAACGATATCGCCAATCACCCAGATGACGCGCCGGAATACTTGCAAGCAATGGCGCGAGAACTTAAGTTAACATTTCCTATTTGCTATGACGAAAGTCAAGAAGTAGCCAAAGCTTACACGGCTGCTTGTACGCCAGATTTTTTCTTATTTGATGCAAGTTTACAGTTAGTTTATCGCGGACAACTTGATGATAGCAGACCCAGTAATGGTAAGCCTGTTACTGGTGCAGATTTACGTGCAGCTATTGAGGCAGTTTTGGCAGGTAAAGCTGTGAATGCAGAGCAAAAACCAAGTATAGGTTGTAATATCAAGTGGAAGCCTGGGAATGCCCCTAATTACTATGGTTAATAATTTGTCAATTTAAACTAGGGCTTTTAATTATTAACCTAAGTATGAATTTTTGCAGCGACAATGTAACCGGAATATCGCCGGAAATATTAACAGCATTAGCTGACGTAAATCAGGGTGCAGCTATGCCTTACGGAGAAGATAAATGTACCCAAAAGCTGCAAACCAAGTTTGCGGAATTATTTGAAACAGAGGTTACAGTTTTTCCTGTAACTACCGGAACGGCGGCTAATGCTTTAGCCTTGTCTGTTATGGTTCCACCTTTTGGAGCAGTTTACTGTCATCCATCCGCGCATATAAATGTAGATGAATGCGGTGCGCCAGAATTTTATACAGGCGGGGCAAAATTATTAACGCTTCCTAGTAGTAATGGTAAGGTATACGCTCAAGAATTGAAAAATGCGATCGCACTTTCAGGCATTGGGGTTGTCCATCACGTCCAGCCTGCTGCTATCAGCATCACCCAACCAACGGAAGCAGGTACAGTTTACAGCATTAACGAAGTTGAACATATTGCTGAAATTGCCCGCGCTCATCACCTTAGCTTGCATATGGATGGGGCGCGATTTGCTAACGCGGTTGTAAGCCTAGGTTGTTCTCCTGCCGATATTACTTGGCGTTGTGGTGTAGATGTGTTGTGTTTTGGCGCGACAAAAAACGGCGCTCTGGCTGCGGAAGCTGTCATATTTTTTAATCGCGATTTAGCACAGACCTTCAGCTATCGGCGCAAGCGAAGCGGACACTTGTTATCAAAAATGCGGTTTTTGTCAGCGCAGTTAGAGGCTTATATAACTAACGATTTGTGGCTCAAAAATGCTACTCATGCCAACAAAATGGCACAAAAACTAGCAACAGGACTTATTAACCTACCAGGAGTAGAGCTTTGTTATCCGGTACAAGCAAACGAAATATTTATTCAGCTACCTGAAACTGTTATTTCTAGACTTATCGCGGATGGCTTTCAGTTTTATCGCTGGGAAAAAGAAGATTCAACAACAGTGAGGCTAGTAACTGCCTTTGATACCCTAGATGAATCCGTTGATGCCCTGATAAAAGCGGCTCAGTTGCACTCAACTAATGCTTCTAGCAATTACTCTAAAGTTATTCGTTAAATAATGGAGTTATGCGGATTCGAACCGCAGACCCCCTCCATGCCATGGAGGTGCTCTACCAACTGAGCTATAACCCCTTACAGTGCTTTGCAATTATCTCTCGTTCTGCATATATTTGTCAATGTTTTTAACAACATCTTAGAGTTTTATTAAGAAACATTCATTAAATAACTCAGGCAGTTGTGCATGAGAAAATAAACAACTAGCATTGCTGCCGCCGAAAAAGCAACTAGAGTTCCTGCTAACATTAAAGAAAATTCTTGCTTCTGCACCGCCTCATTCATGAGGTGCAGCGACCAAGCCACCAGCGCCACATCAAAAACTAATATAGAAACGAGCATATTAAGAAATTTAAATTTATTAATTTATCTTAACATAGCTACAATAAATCAACAGAAAGGGGGATTTTGTCAAGCCCGAACAAGACAAGAGCGATCGCGCAGATAATTTTTGATTTGAGAGACACTTAAATGTCCGTAATGTAACAATGAAGCAAGTAACGCCGCTTCCGCTTTGCCTTCGGTTAGTGCCTCATAAATGTGTTCGCAGTTGCCCGCCCCACCAGACGCTATAACGGGAATTTGTACCGATGATGCGATCGCCCTTGTTAGTTCTAAGTCATACCCAGCTTGCGTACCATCCGCATCCATACTTGTAACTAATAGTTCTCCCGCGCCGCGTTGTTCGAGTTCTTTTGCCCAAGTTAAAGCATCTAACCCAGTGTTTTCTCGTCCGCCGCGCACGTAGACATCCCAGCCGGGATTGCTCAGATCTTGCCTACGTCTAGCATCAATAGCGACCACAATACACTGATTGCCAAAGCGATCGCTGGCACGGTTAATTAAGTCTGGTTGACGCACGGCGGCGGAATTGATACTAACTTTATCTGCCCCCGCCCGTAACAAATTTTTAATATGTTCTAATGATTGAATACCACCACCAACAGTTAGGGGGATAAAAACTTGCTCCGCAGTCCGGTAGACGACATCGATAATTGTGTCTCTAGCTTCATGAGTTGCCGTAATATCCAAAAATACCAGTTCATCCGCCCCAGCCTCGTTGTAAACCTTGGCAAGTTCCACCGGATCGCCCGCATCAATTAAATTAACAAAATTGACACCTTTAACTACTCGTCCAGCGTTGACATCCAAGCAAGGTAAAATTCTTTTGGCAAGCATAATAATTTTTAAAGACTTTAATTATATTCACTAAGCAAATTTTTATTGCATCCTACCCAAGCTAAAAAAGTTTAATAGATGGCAATATGGCAATTATTTCTTCAAAACAAGACCCCAACGAACCCAATAAAAAGCGCTCCGAATCGGTAAAACACGATCGCCCCGTATCGCAACCTTTACTACAGCCCGAAATTACCGCCGACGAAAAAGACAAGCTAGAAGACACCATTCGTCCTCACCGCTTTGCGGATTATATTGGCCAAAAAGAGCTAAAGGAAGTTCTCGACATTGCCATTAAAGCCGCGCTTGGTAGAAATGAAACTTTAGATCATTTACTACTATACGGTCCTCCGGGACTGGGAAAAACCACCATGTCGCTGATCTTAGCTTCAGAAATGGGGGTAAACTGCAAAATTACCAGTGCGCCAGCCCTAGAACGTCCGCGAGATATTGTTGGGCTGTTAAATAGTCTTAAACCCGGCGATGTCCTATTTATTGATGAAATCCATCGGTTATCGCGGATGACGGAGGAAATACTTTATCCAGCAATGGAGGACTTTCGCCTAGATATAACTATTGGCAAAGGTTCGAGCGCCAAAACTCGCTCTTTACCGCTACCAAAATACACCTTAGTCGGGGCAACAACGAGGATAGGAGCACTATCTTCACCCTTACGTGATCGCTTTGGTTTAATTCAACGCCTGCGTTTCTACGCCCATGACGAACTAACTCTTATTGTTTTACGCACCGCCCAACTATTGCAAACCTCAATTACCGATGATGGCGCACAAGAAATTGCTAGGCGATCGCGCGGAACTCCTCGAATTGCCAATAGATTGTTAAAAAGGGTGCGAGATTACGCCCAAGTTAAAACCGCCGGAACAATTAATCAAACTATAGCCGCCGAAGCTTTAGAACTATTCCAAGTAGATCCATGCGGCTTAGATTGGACAGATAGACAGATGTTGAGCGTAATGATCGAACAGTTTAACGGCGGTCCGGGAGGACTAGAAACAATGGCAGCAGCTACCGGGGGAGATACGCAAACAATAGAGGAAGTGTACGAACCGTACTTAATGCAAATTGGCTACTTAAATCGTACCCCGCGCGGGCGAAATGCTTCCGCTGCCGCTTACAAACACCTGGGCTTTACCCCTCCAAATCAACAGTTATCGTTATTATCATGATTCGTTTAATTTCCATTGTTTTACTCTATGTATTTCTAATATTTGGCTCTAGCGATCGCGCTTTGGCGCAGTCTCAACCCACACCAGAACAATTGCAACAGCTAGACACCCTAGCTCAAAAGGCAATTAAAGCAACTAATGCTGGAGATTTTGCCACCGCCGAAACTTATTGGACAGAAATTATCGAGCGATTTCCCGATAATCCCGCTGCCGTCAGCAATCGCGGAAACGCGCGAGTTAGCCAAAATAAATTAACTAAAGCGATCGCCGATTACAATAAAGCAATTGAACTTGCACCCAATGCAACAGATCCTTATCTCAATCGCGGTACAGCTTTGGAAGGCTTGGGTAAGTGGGATGAAGCGATTTCCGATTACAATAAAATCTTAGAACTCGATCCTAAAGACGCAATGGCTTATAACAACCGGGGTAATGCCAAAGCAGGTTTGGGAAATTGGGAAAAAGCGATCGCTGACTACCGTACTGCTGCTGATTTAGCGCCAAACTTTGCCTTTGCTAGAGCAAATTATGCGATCGCTCTGTATCAAAATGGTCAAACGGATGAAGCTATCCGTAATATGCGGAATATAGTCCGCAAATACCCTAATTTTGCTGATATGCGGGCGGCTTTAACCGCAGCTTATTGGGAACAAGGAAAACAAGGAGAAGCAGAAAGCAACTGGGTGGCTGCTGTTGGACTTGATAAACGCTACAAGGATCTAGACTGGGTGGTAAAAGTCCGCCGTTGGCCGTCAAAAATGGTTGCAGCTTTAGAAAAGTTCCAGAAATTACAGTAATACTAAGCGCTCAATCTCTGCGGGTGTAAGTTCTTGAACATTGTTAAATGCGATCGCTGCACCCGCCGTTATTAAAGTTTTAGTATACTCGCTACGGCGTTGATCTGTGATTTGGACATGGGGCGGAAGAACGCCTACACCAATCCACTTTCTTTGAGGGAAAAGACTCCGCGCTTTTTCTACCGTATACATATCGCCCACAGTATCACCCACGTAAACTACAGGCAGCATTTTATCTATGCTATGTTTTTGTTCTAGTTGCTCTACGGCTGCCAAAAGTCCAGTAGGATCGGGCTTACCCGGTGCATCTTCCATTGCAATTAGTAAAGGTGACTGCAAACCCAAGCGTTTTGATAACACATAGTTAGCAGAGGCGCGAGTTGCACCGCTAAAAAAGCCCCAAGGAATGCCAGCTTCACTTAACTCTGCTAAATAGCCTGGTTGCAGTAACAACGGTTCGTTGCAAATGTAGCCCGTCCAATTATTAGCATCTTCCCCTCGGTAGCGAGATTGAAAAAAAGCAACAATTTCTTGGTAATTCGTCTCAATCGATTGTCCTTGAGAAAAAAAATAACGGGAAATTAATTCTTGAGAAGCTTCCCAATCGTTATTCCAAATTCCTTCAGATTTTAGGGTATCTATATCTAGTTCTGTAGGACGATAAACCCCATCTGTAAAGCGTTCTACCGTATCTGCCAACGCCCGACGATAAGAATTGCCTACATCGCGGACAACCCCATCAATATCAAAAATTGCGATCGCACTATTCAAAGTATTTGCACCTTTTATGGACTTGCCCAGCAGAGAAATTGATATTGAGTTACAATAAGCGATCGCACGGTTTTAAGCAAGTACAGTGTAAACAAGCGGAGGTAAGATTTGACCAAGTTTATTTTAAAAGTTCTGTGGTTGGATGAAAATGTAGCCCTAGCAGTAGATCAAATCGTTGGAAAAGGCACTAGCCCGTTAACTCGTTACTTTTTTTGGCCCCGCAACGATGCGTGGGAAGAACTAAAAAGCGAAATGGAAGCTAAACACTGGATAGCTGAACAAGATCGAGTTTCCGTACTCAATCAAGCTACCGAAGTGATTAACTACTGGCAAGAAGAAGGTAGAAGGCGACCTATTGCTGAAGCCCAATTAAAATTTCCTGAAATTGCTTTTACAGGTAGCGCTTAATAGCTACTTTTAAAAAATTACTGGTTGCCAGAATTATTTTAGCGTAAATAACCATAGCCAAAACCGCCCATACACAACCCCAAAAGAGTGTAGTATAGGCGGTTTTTAAATTAAAAAATCTTCTAACCAGTTATCTGTTGACCTAGCCCGCCTAGGGTTAAAATCCCTTAAGCCGACTAATGAGTGTTTTGCAAGTCTATGCTATTTAAACCATACCGCCAGCCGCTTGAAACCGAGCGCGGGCGCGTTTGAATGCTTGATTTGCTTGAATTTGCTCTTGGCGACTAGCCGTTGCCAATTGATTCAACTTAGCTTCTGCCTGAGTGTAAGCGCTGCGGGCAGCGTCTAAATTAATAGTATCGCCGCGTTCTGCCCCGTTGACGAGAATTGTGACTTCATTATTTTCAACTTCAGAAAACCCACCCATCAAAGCGATCGCAATCCACTCGCGATTAGAGTTAGGACGGCCGCGCATCACCGCCGTATCTAAGGCAGTTAGTAACGGCGCGTGTCCACTCAAAATACCTACTTGACCAGTGGTACTAGGCAAGATTACTTCTTCAGCCGTAGCGTCCCAGACGGTCTTATCTGGAGCAACTACACGAACAGTTAATGTCATAAAAAATAGGGGTGTTGTAAGGGAGACAAAAAAAGGGAGATAAGGAAGATTGCTCCCTTATCTACTGCTTTTAGCCTTTAAGTTTTTCAGCTTTAGCGATCGCTTCGTCGATACCGCCTACCATGTAAAATGCTTGCTCTGGCAGGTCGTCTAATTGACCGGACAAAATCATCTCAAAGCCTTTAATCGTGTCTTCTAGCTTCACGTACTTGCCTGGAGAACCTGTAAATACTTCAGCGACAAAGAAGGGCTGAGACAAGAAACGCTCAATGCGACGCGCCCTAGCTACGATTTGGCGATCGTCTTCCGACAATTCATCCAAGCCCAAAATTGCGATAATGTCTTGCAATTCCTTATAACGCTGTAAAGTCGATTGAACTTTACGCGCCATGTTGTAATGCTTTTCACCAACTACACTAGCTTGCAACATGGTAGAAGTTGAATCTAGAGGATCTACGGCGGGGTAGATACCTTTAGAAGCCAAACCGCGTGATAGTACCGTTGTTCCATCTAAGTGAGCAAAGGTCGTCGCAGGCGCGGGGTCGGTTAAGTCGTCGGCGGGAACGTATACCGCTTGAATTGAAGTAATCGAACCTTCTGTCGTAGACGTAATCCGCTCTTGCAAATCACCCATATCTTTAGCCAAAGTTGGCTGGTATCCTACCGCCGAAGGCATACGACCGAGTAGCGCTGATACTTCCGAACCTGCTTGTACGAACCGGAAGATGTTATCAATAAATAGCAATACGTCTTGCTTGTTGACATCGCGGAAGTATTCAGCCATTGTTAAACCAGTCAACCCAACCCGCATTCTCGCTCCGGGTGGCTCGTTCATCTGACCGTAAACTAGGGCAATTTTTGACTCGCCGATATTTTTCTCGTTAATAACCCCAGACTCTTTCATCTCGTTGTAGAGGTCATTACCTTCGCGGGTGCGTTCGCCCACACCAGCAAATACCGACACGCCGCCGTGATTAATGGCGATGTTGTTGATTAATTCCATCATGATCACGGTTTTACCAACACCCGCACCGCCAAATAGACCAATTTTGCCACCGCGACGGTAAGGCGCTAATAAGTCTAGTACCTTAATTCCGGTTTCAAATACTGAAGGCTTGGTTTCTAAGTCTGTAAACTTTGGTGCTGGACGGTGAATGGGAAAAGTATCTTCATTATTGACTGGACCCATATTATCTACAGGTTCGCCCAAGACGTTGAAGATTCGTCCTAAAGTAGCCGCACCAACGGGTACAGTAATAGCTGCTCCGGTGTCTGTTACTTCCATGCCGCGAACTAAGCCATCGGTGGTACTCATAGAAACCGCCCGGACTTGGGTATCGCCTAGTAACTGCTGTACTTCGCAGGTTACGGAAACGTCTTGCCCAGCTTCGTTTTTGCCTTTGATAGTCAAGGCATTATAAATCTGTGGCATTTGACCGTTGGGAAACTTTACGTCCACAACCGGACCAATGATTTGGGTAATGTAGCCGATATTTGTTTTTTCTGCTGTAGTGACCATGCTTTCGCCTATTTATTAATTTAGCTGTCTCGGCGTTGAAAAATTAAAATTGCCATTGTTCAGATTATCACCCAAAGGGTAACGATTCTAATAGTATTATCGCCTTGCCATCGATATTTTTTCGCTCATGATCTAACTATTGCCTCTTACCACAAAACGAACAGCACGATATACTCCAAAATAAGATATATAAGCCTTATTTGAAATTTCCAGAGAAACGGGTCTATGACATCTTATGCTACCTCGTCAGCCAAGGCTGAAATGAGCGAACTTAGGCGATTAAAAACTATCATGCCGCCAGAATTGCAAAGCTGGGTGAGTGTTGAAGGCACAACTGAAGTAAATCCTCCGCTAATCCGTTCTGAAGAAGTGGGTAGCGACCAAGTAGAAATCCAAATTGACTTGGTAAAGTGGGATGCTTTGGCAATGGATCAACGCAACTTGCTATTTTGGCACGAAATCTCCCGCGTTCAAAACGATACGATCCCTAAAGATGGCTGGGAAATGGCAGCATTAGCCATTGGTTTAGGCGGTGCAGTGGGCGAATTATGGGTACAAGATATATTGCTGCTGATATTGGCACTTTCCTTGTGCGGAGTCTCCGGTTATCGCTTGTACGTGAAAAATAACGGCGAAAAGCAGCTAAAAGTAATGACTGATGCCGATGAAAAAGCGATCGCACTAGCGACTCGTTTTGGTTATACTCTCCCCAATGCCTACAAGAGCCTTGGTAGTGCCTTAAAAACCCTTATCGATCAAACTTCTAGCAAAAGTCAACGGCAGAAGTACGAACGCCGCTTGCAAGCTTTGAAACGCAGCGCCAATAAAGCTAAAGCTAAAGTCCAATCTGCTCAGGTAGGGGAAATTTAGAAGAGGCAGATCGAGGCTAAAGTTTAATGGGCATCCCCAACCAAAGTAAATTCTACCCAGTTTTGCGGTTGGGGATGATGTTGCTAGTAACCAACATTGCTGTACTTGAAGCAAGTATAAGTTGCTGTAGATTTAGCAATGCGCGATAGGTGAAGCGCGATCGCGTTTATGCTTGGGCTTCACGTAATACATTCAAAATATTTCCGTATAACATCTGTTTTAAGAATATTAATTAGTCCTTCTTCGAGTCAGTTTTTTATGTTGATTGGGTTTGGATAGATTTGGGAACACTTTAAGCGAGAAAGGAGCGCATAATTGCCTTTCTTTGAACTAATAATTAATGCGTAGCTAGGAAAAATCATTGGACAATGCTGAAAGTCTTAGTAGATTACCTTATCTCAAATTGGGCGTTTTTTTTGCAAGCCCTTTTAATATTCATAGTCACGGTAGCGATTGCATTTACTGCTGGAATTATCTTTAGCAAAAATCAGAATAATGCTCTGGAAGAACGGTTGAAGCTCCGAGACGATCAGTTAAAAGAAAAAGATAATGAAATCAAAAAATTAATTACCGAAGTTGAAAAGATACGCCAACAAAAACAAACTCCGGCCCAAAATCTGAGTTATCGAAACAGTGATTATGCAGAGCATTTGAATCAGCTTTCAATTTTAGAACTCAGCAAAGAAGCCCAAAAAATGGCGAATAAGATAGAAAAGTCTGCCCAACTGTCCCAGCAAAGACAAGACCCAAATATGGGGAGAATAAATATTGAACCTGGGCTATACAATGAGTGGCTATCAGAAGGTCCAAGGCTACTAGCAATAAAAATTGAAGCTTTGAATCGATTGCCGGATAATGATAGATTCCAGATGGATCAAATATCGGACTCACGTTACACGACCTCAGCATTCCAATTAGAATCCATAATGGATGCGGTTAGTGAGATAAAGGGCATCGGGTTAAAGTTAGTTGAAAATGATGCAAACTAAGTCTAAATTAAATTATCACTGCCATTCAACAACCCTGTTGGAGATTGAATTAGAGCGGTTAGGGTGTGAGAAAAGATTATTTGATGAAACCGAATAACCTGGAATCTTAGTAGGTGAGCATTACTGAATTTCTATCGTGCTTCGAGTTATTAGTAGAGTAGAGTAATTAGGTTATAGAATGCGATCGCATTTCTAAAAAGTCTTTATTCATTTTTTGCATTACTGTAAGCAAATAAAAATATGTCAATAGTCATTTCTCTTAGTCCAGAAATAGAAGCGCAACTCCGTGAAAAAGCAATTCAGCAAGGGCAAGATGTGAGCCTTGTAGCGGCGCAATTGCTATCTCAGATTTTGGAGTGGGAATTACAGGACTCCACTGAAGCAGTTCAAGGGATTCAAAGCGGTTTAGATGATTTTGCGGCAGGGCGATCGCGCTCTTTTGAGGAATTTGCAGAGGAACAACGCCACAAACACAATCTAATTGTTGATTCATGAGTTATCGCGTTGAGATTTCCAGCATTGCAGAGAAGTGGACAACGCTTTTCTGCGGCTATCACAGGTCATTTCTCCTGAAAAAGCTAGACAGTGGCATCAAGGATTACTGAAAACCATTGAATCTTTATCAGAGATGCCAAAACGTTGTCCTCTGGCAAGGGAAAACAAATATTTCAGCCAAGAAATTAGACAAATTCTCTACAATCGAGGTCGTAACACATACCGTATTTTATTCACTGTCATAGAGGAGATCGAAGTTCCCACAGTTCGGATTTTCCATGTTAGGTATGGGACACAGCAAGTTTTGGGTGAAAGCCAAGAATCAGATCAAACCTAACAACCTGCAATTTATTATTGAGTTAATCTTCATAGTGAAATCTGCAAGCTACAAAATCAATTCGAGTTTCCCTACCTTGATAAATCAACCGATGTTCTAAAGCAATCCGACGCGACCAAATATCTGCATCCAAAGACTTCAAGGGTTCTGGTTTACCTATCCCTTGAAAAGGATCTGTGATTACAGCCGTCACTAGATCGAAGATTTTGCTGGCTTTTTTGTAGTCAGTTTTGAACCACTAAGCTAAGTCTTGCTTAAATTGCGAACCAAAAGCACGAAAACGTTGAAGGATTATGGGATTTTCTTCCTGATTCTTCTTTGACTTATTTTGCTTCATCAAGGCTTGTCAATTCCTAACTCCTGCTTCAGGTCTGCAATTGTTTGCGGCTGAAGATTTCCTGATTTTGATTGGGCGATCGCATCCAAGAGGCGACGAGCATTTGCAGGGGTTCGTAGTAGGTAGACTGTTTCAACTAAGCTAGTCAAGTCTGACTCGGCAATTAAAGCTACATTTTCTCCTCCTCGTCGATTAATTATAAATACTTGATGGTTCTCGGCAACTTGGTCTAATAACTGAAAGAATCCTTTTCTAGATCGGTTGGAGAAGTAATTTCGTAGGAAAACATAGCTAACGTACAAAAGTATGTACGTTTATTTTACTCTTGCTAGTTAGATAGTGCGATCTCTCTTTCAAAGTTGCTGTAACATTTTATGAGTCTGCGGTACAACCCGAACTTGCTTAATCCACTTCTTCATTAATGCTTGCCAAGTCAACACTTGCTCAGGAGTTGGAGCAAACATCGGTTTTTCACTCACTTCTAATGGCGTTACTGGTTGCAGATATACAACTATTTCCGGGCTAACTGCGGCGACTAGATTTGCGGCTTTTTCTAATTCCGCTACATCTGTTTGACTTGAAATAATTATCTTGACAAATACCTCGGTTTGCGAGTTATAACAATACTGCAAAAACTTCGCGTGTTCTTGCCAATGACTTTCGCCGCTTACACTAGGTAACTTTAAATCCATCCCTACCGAATCTAAGCAAGGCAAGATTGTTTGTAATTGTTCGGGGCGATGTCCGCCTGTTTCTAGATAAATTGGTAAATTAGTAAGACTTCGCACTTCTGGCAGAAACTCTCTTAAAAACGGTGCGTGTAAAAGTGGTTCGCCCCCAGTCAAACTAATGCTATCGTGCAAACCGGGGACATTTTGCCGTTCAATAAACTCTAACAAGGTAGTTAGTTCTACAGGATTAGAATAAACTTCAAAATCGCGCAATCCGGGAGTTACTTCTATTCGATACTCTGAAGGTGCTACCCAAGTATGGGCGCTATCGCAGTAATTGCAGCGCAAATCGCAAATCGCAAACCGAATAAATATTTGACGAGTACCAACGTTGAGTCCTTCCCCTTGAATGGCAGAAAAAACTTCGATAAGTCTGGCAGTTTTGTTACTCATTTAGAATAGAAATAAATCTTACAAAAACTTTTATAGTGTTACCTCTCAACCATAGCTTGGAGTCTAGTACCATTGACCGCGAACAAGTTTTAACTTGGTTAGCCGATAATGTTCCCCCGCCACGCATCAAACATATTTTAGGCGTGGAACAAATGGCTATTGACTTAGCTATTCATTACCAAGTAGATGAACAAAAAGCTGCCATCGCTGGCTTGATGCACGACTTGGCTAAATACTTTAAGCCGCAAAAGCTTTTAGAAATGGCACGAGTAGCCGGAGTAGAAATCGAGCCTGTAAGTGCTGCTACGCCTCACTTACTACACGCAGATGTCAGCGCGATTGTGGCTAGAGATACCTTTAAAGTAACTGATACAGATGTGTTGGAGGCGATCGCCAATCATACTTTAGGTAGACCTGGGATGAATGAGCTTAGTTGTATTGTTTTTCTGGCAGATACCCTAGAACCTGGTCGCGGCAACACTCCAGAACTAGAACATTTGCGTAAGATTTGTTACCAAAACTTAGATCGAGCTATCTTCCAAACCTGCGACTACTCGCTCAAATTTTTGCTCGAAACTCATTGTTTAATTCATCCCCGGACAATTGCTACTCGCAACTGGTTCTTGCAAAAAGCCCAAAATAAACTACTAGCTACACCGTCAACAACTGCATAATTGCCTAATTTTTGTTAGGATGCAGGGAAAACTTTTCATTGCTTTTTTTGCTTCAATTACAAACCATGAGCCTTTGAGGTTTAATGACAGATCATTCCCAAAATAATTTACAATCTCAGTCTGTACTCGTTGCTTCAAATCTCCGCAATAATGCCCAACGCCCCGAAGAAAGTCAAGAATTAGCGTTGAATGCTGCCGCCGCCGCCGCCGATCGCAAAGCGGGGGATATGACAGTGCTAAGGGTGGCAGAAGTCTCTTACTTAGCCGATTATTTTGTCTTGGTTACAGGCTATTCTAAGGCACAAGTAAGAGCAATATCCCAATCCATAGAAGACCAAGTAGCAGAAAAACTCCAACGCCTCCCCATCCGCAGCGAAGGACAAGCTGAGGGAACTTGGGTATTAAAAGACTATGGCGATGTCATGGTTCATATCATGATGCCCAAAGAAAGAGAATACTACAACTTAGAAGCGTTTTGGGGTCATGCTCAAAGAGTTGAATTGCCTGATACCGATGACAATTCTCATAGGGAGTTATAAGAATGATAGAGTCTTCGCTTTCTGTTTGCCCTGTACCCACCGAACAGCAACCACTAAACGAATACGAGGAACTAAAACAAGCAGGCTTTTTTAAAACTTGTACCTTAAACTGGCAGCAGTATATCAGCAAACTTGTTTGGATTTGGGGAATATCTTGGTTAATTGCCGGACCTGTAGCCGCCGCCAGCTTTGCGCCCCATAAATATATATGGCAATTTATTTTGTGTGGCAGTGGGGGGGCAAGCTTGGGAGTATTGCTTGTATTGGTGCGGATGTATCTGGGATGGTCTTATATAAAAGGTCGCCTCACTCAGGCAACCATTTTCTATGAAGAATCAGGCTGGTATGATGGGCAAACTTGGACTAAACCGGAAGAAGTAAAGTCTCGCGACTTATTGATTGCTACTTACCAAATCCAACCAATTTTACAAAGAATACAGCAAAGTTTTGTAAGTTTAGTCTTACTGCTAATTGCTGGGGTTGTAGTTTGGAATTTTTTATAAATATTTGGCTCTAATGACTCTGGTAAATGGTACATTTTACCCATGACAAGGGGAAAACGAACTCAAGCGGCAGAACTTGAAGTCAGGTTACTGCGTGAAGGCATTATTGAATCAAGGCATCAAGTCCAAGCGGTTGTCGCCGACGACCGAGGGCGGGTTTTATCTGTGGCAGGCAATGCGGAAACTGCTACTTTTGTGCGCTCGGCACTCAAACCATTTCAGGCTTTAAGCGTAACGACTACAGGCACTCTAGAGCGATACGAGTTGAGCGATCGCGATTTGGCAATCATTTGTAGTTCCCACCAGGGTACTATTGAACAAGTACGCCAAGTATTTAATATCTTGTGGCGTGCAGATATTGATGCTTCTATCCTTCAGTGTCCAATTCCTGAAGGTAAAAGCAGCCGCTTGCAGTACAATTGCTCTGGCAAACACGCCGGAATGTTGGCGGTATGTCAACAACGGCATTGGCCTTTAAATACTTACTTGCAGCAAAACCACCCCGTACAGCAATTAATTTTTGGCAAAGTTGCTGAGTTGCTAAAAATGCCCGCCGCCGAGTTTATTCACGCTCACGATGATTGTGGTGCGCCAACCTATTTATTGCAGTTGGGACAAATGGCAGCTTTGTACGCGCAACTAGCTTCTGGGCAAAATTTAGATATGGAGCGGATTGTCCGCGCCATGACTCATCACCCCACAATGGTAGCGGGAGATGGGGAATTTGATACCGAGCTAATGCGCTTAACAGAGGGAGAACTTGTTAGTAAATCTGGCGCTGAGGGGATTCAGTGTATTGGTAGGAGTGGCGAAGGGATGGGTTTGGCAATTAAAGTCATGGATGGAGCAAAGCGGGCTAAGTATGCCGTTGCTATCCATGTATTGCAGCAAATGGGCTGGATCGATCCTAGTGTGGGAGAAATTTTGACCGAAAGCTTCATGACTTCGGGTAAATTCAAACGCTTAGAAGTAATCGGCGAATTATCTATTCTTTAGTTGCCAAAACCGAAAATAGTGCTATATTAGAAAAGGCGACGCGGGATAGAGCAGCCTGGTAGCTCGTCGGGCTCATAACCCGAAGGTCAGTGGTTCAAATCCACTTCCCGCCATTGAAACAAATAAGCCCTGCAATTATAAAGTAGTTGCAGGGCTTATTTTTTAGTAATCTCGATCTATGCAAAAAACTAAACTTTATCCTTGGCAAATTATGGGGATTTTGCTCGTAATTTGGCTAGGGAGCGTAGTTGTAGATCTGCTCTGGCTAAAATGCGATCGCGCAATCCCAGCTTGGGATCAAGCAGATTATTTGACGGGATCTTTAAACTATTACCAAGCGTTGCAAAATGCTCAATGGTTGGATAGTCAGTGGTGGCGAAGTTTTTGGCTGCTTTCTAGTAAAATTCCTCCATTTACTTACATTGCGGCGGCGGCTATTCAACAGATTTTTGGTGCGGGGCAAGACCAAGCTATGCTTGTCAACGTGCTATTTAATGGCATTTTGCTCGGTGCGGTGTACGGGTTAGGAGTTGAGCTATTTTCCGTCGAAGTTGGTTTGTGGGCGGCGTTTTTGTGTCAGTTGTTTCCAGCTTTTTATCAACTGCGGTTGGATTTTTTGCTCGATTTTCCCCTCACGGCGGCGGTGACGTTGAGTTTTTGGTGCTTGATAGTTTGGCGGGGGAGAAAGACGCACAATTGGTTGTGGGCTGCTGCTTTTGGCGTTTCTTTGGGTGTAGCGCTGTTAGTAAAACAAACGGCTTTGTTTTTTTTGCTGATCCCGATAATTTGGGTGGGAGTAGAGACAATTAAAAGCCGCCATTGGGGTAGATTATTGCAGCTATTTGGGGCGCTAGGAGTGGCGCTAGGAGTTTGTGGATGGTGGTATAGAGTAAATTGGCTCTTTGTGCTGACTTCGGGTAAACGAGCAACTATTGATAGTGCGATCGCGGAAAATGACCCGGCTTTGAATACAATTGGCGCATGGACTTATTACTGGCAAGTTTTGCCTATTCAAGTTTCGTGGTTGTTATTGATTGTACCGATAGTCGGTTTGCTGATTTATAAGCGATCGCTATTTAGTAAAAAACAAAGAGATAGCTTTGGGTGGTTGGCGGTTTTTTGGATCGGTGCTTATCTCCTTTGTGCGGTGAATGTAAATAAAGATAGTCGCTATGTTTTACCTTATTTGCCTGTAGTGGCGCTATTTTTGGCTTATGGCTTGACGAGCTTTCGCGGACGCTGGCAAATGCCTATTCGTGCGGCTACGGTAGGCTTGGCGGCGTTATTGATGGTGTTTAATTTATTTCCGGTGGCGGGGACATGGATAGAGGTATTGAGTCCCTATGGACAACATTACGCTGAGTTTAAGACTTCATTGCCTCATCGTCAGGTAATTGCAGAGATGATTCAAACTGCGCCTTATTTACGTTCTACGGTGGGCGTTTTGCCTTCTACCGCCGAAATTAATCAACATAATATTAACTATTTTGGAGCGCTACAGCAGTTTCAAGTGTACGCTCGTCAAGTAGGTACTAGAAAAAAACAAGTTAAGCAAGATGCGCGCAGTCTGGAGTGGTTTTTAACGAAAACTGGCGATCAAGGCTCGGTTGCCGAGGCTCAAGCCCTGATGGTAAAAGAGGTTGAGGCTTCGCCAGACTTTGAACTGCAAAAAAGTTGGCGCTTACCGGATGCGAGTAGTTTGCAGATTTATCATCGCCGCTTACCAAAAGTAAAGGTAGAACCTATAAGCGCGAAGATAGATAAAGTTCAGTTGCAAGTTGCTATACCCAATAGTTCGCCGCCTGGTGTCCCCGTACCTGTAACTTATCAATGGAGTGGTGGCTGGGAACAGTTGCAATCGGGGCTAGTTTTGCTAAATTGGCATCAAATAAATACTTCTAAAATAGGTTGGCTAAACGATCGCGCGATTGGCATGGGTAACTTATATAGTGGGATTGCAAGTAGCAACTATTTTCAGGTAACTGAAACTAGCGCCATGCTACCGCCAAAGAATACCCCTCCAGGAATTTATACTTTAAGCGCAACTTATTTCAACCAGAAAACTGGCGAAAGCTATCCTCTTTCTCCTCCTGTAAAGCTAGAAATCAACCCCCGTAGCACCCCCACAGCAGCGCCAGAATTGGATTTAATTACTCAATTGCAAGTTTTAGCAGCTACTTTGCCTCAAGGAACTCCTGCACTGGAATCTTTGTTTGCAGAAGTTGCGCGGATTAATCAGTACGATCCTACTCAAGATTACTTGCAGCAAGCGGCGTTAGCCATGCAATATCGCCTGAAAATGTCACCACAGCCCGATCGCACTTGGGCGTATACTTTAGCTTTAGCAACAGCGTTAAAAAGAGATGTAAATGGAGCGATCGCAGCTTTAGAACAGGTAACTAAGCTAGACGCGCAAAATCCTTACGCTTACGCTTATCTAGCTTTTGTGCATCTCTACAAATTTCAACCTCACCAAGCAGAAATTGCCGTACAGCAAGCGATCGTTCTTAATCCCAAATTACCAGAACTTCATGCCCTTCACAGTATTGCGGCGCTAATGCAAGTTAAATTAATTCCCGCTTGGAACTATTTTCAACAGTACACAAGCTTGTCTAGTTCAGGTAACGCATCAAAATAGATTCTAGTTGAGGAATGCCAAAAGGCTTGCTGAGATAGTCATTTGCTCCTGCTTCTAAACACAAATCGCGATCGCCCACCATTGCCATTGCTGTCACCATCACAACGGGTAATTGCTGCAAATCTGGAGAACTCCGCAAGCAACTAACCAACTCTAACCCTGTAACGTCGTCTCGTAATTGAACATCTAACAAAATTAAATGGGGTTGAAAGTTTCGGAATCGCTCTAAAAAGCTTGCTGTTTCTGAGGTGTAACTGATTTCATCGCCGATTGATTGCTTCGAGATAATCTTGCAACAACATCGCCGTACATTCGTCGTCTTCTACAATTAAAATCCGCCTAGGTGCTTGGATTTGAATTTGCTGCTGTTCATTTAAGGAATCGGTAACAAATAAGGTTGAATCTGCAATGTCACTAGGCAAAAATAAAGTAAACTGACTGCCTTTACCTAACGTTGACTGTACAGTTACATCTCCACCGTGTAGTTGGGCTAATTTGCGTGTCAATGCTAACCCCAAACCCGTGCCTTCGTACTGACGATTCAAGCGGCTGTCTAGTTGTTGAAATGGTTGAAACAAAAATTTAATTTGCGATTCATCAATGCCAATACCTGTATCTGCAACTGTAAAAGCTATGCCTTGAGTTACTTTTTGTACTCGCAGAGATACCGTACCGTGGGGAGTAAATTTAACGGCATTAGACAGCAGATTGAGTAACATTTGCTTGATGCGTCGCTCGTCACCGAAGCAATTTGATATTTGCGGATCGATTTGATAAATCAGTTGGAGGTTTTTAGCTACAGCGCGATCGCGAATTAATGCCAAACAAGCCTCGCCTAGCTCTCTAACATCTAACGAAAGACAAGTCAATTCTTCTCTGCCTGCCTCTACTTTAGACAAATCGAGAATATCATTAATTAAGGCTAAAAGGTGTTCGCCACTGCTATGAATGCAATCTATATATTCTTTTTGTTTGGGATTGACTTCCCCAAAAATTTTTTGTTGTAATAGTTGCGATAATCCCAAAATAGCATTCAGGGGTGTCCGCAATTCGTGACTCATAGTTGCCAAAAATTCGCTTTTTGCCCTACTACCTGTTTCGGCGGCTTCTTTACTTTCAAGCAAAGCGCTTTCTATTCGTTTGCGATCGGTAATGTCTCGGACAATACTAATAACTTCCTGGTTTCCACTGGCAACAATTCGTGCCTCGTAGTCGCGCATTTTGCCCTCAATTAGCAATTGATACTCAATAGCTTGTGGTTCGCCAGTGTTGATAGTTGTTTCTATACAAAGCATAGTTTGTTGAGCTATTTCTATAGGCATTACTGTCTGAATTTTTTTACCGACAAATTCGCTAGGCTTGACGTACAAATGAATGTCTTTGGAGGCTCTGAAGTCTAAAATCGTACCGTCAACACCAAACCTAAATATTAAATCGGGAATTGCATCTAATAAAGCGCGGTTTTTTGCTTCACTTCTTCCCAGTGCTTCCTCGGCGGATGTTTGTTCGGTAATGTTGTTGAGCGTACCGGAGATCCCAATAACTTTACCCTTAAAATCAGCAAGCGAACAGGCATAAATTTCTACACAACAGTAGCCGCCATCAATAGTTAGATAACGAAGTTCGCAATTACAATGATTTGTTTTGAGTTCAATTAACGAATTGAATAAGTCTAAGCCCGATTTGCGATCGTCAGGATGAATGTAGTTAAAAAAGTTTTTGCCTATACTTTCTTCGACACTAAAACCTGTAATTTCTGGCCAAGCTGGATTCAAAAATGTCCAACAACCTTTTACGTCTGTAGTAAAAATTACTTCCTTAAGATTGTCAACTAGAGAGTGATAATTTTGTTCGCTTTGACGTAATGCTGTTATTGTTCGTCTGCGGACAATTACACTGCCAACACTAGCTGCCGCCGTAGCTAGTATCGATTGTTCGGCGGCTGTCCATTGTCTTTTGCTATGACAGTCATCAAAACCAATAAATCCCCAAAATTCGTTGGAAATTAAAATTGGGACTAATAATATAGAAACAATATTTTGGGCTGCGAGAATTTCTCGCTCATAGGGGGGAAAACATTGGGTTAAGTTACAAATAGACTGCCCGCTTGCTAAACGCTCATACCACTGAGGAAATAAGCTGGCGTGGGGTAAATTTTTAGTTTCAAGATAATTAATTTGAGACTCTACAGAAAACTGACACCACTCAAAACTCCGGCTAATCGATGGTTGGGGACAATTGAATTCGCTATGACTTTCAAAAATATAAACTCGATCGATACCGCAAGCTTTACCCAAATCTGCAAGCGCCTGGTTGATGGCTACTGTGAAATCTGTAATTGTCAGTAGATGATTGGTAGCAGCAGCAACTCCTGCTAGTATGCGATCGCAACTTCTTTGAGATGCTTCGCTGTGTTTGCGGAAGCTAATGTCTCTTTGAATTTCAACATAGCATAGTAATTCGCCCGTACTATCGCGCACGGCAAAAGCTGACAAATCTAAATCTACTACTATGCCATTTTTAGTAATACTGCATACTTCGCCCCGGTAAGTGTCGTGTTTTTGTAGCGACTCCATTATTAGTGCAAACTCTGATTCACCCAAATGAATTGTAGGTTTTTTACCATTAAGTTCTTCATCCGAGTACCCTAGTAGCAAGTAATGAGCAGCATTTTGTTCTAAGTAATAACCTTGAGGATCGATGATCGCAATGCCATCGTTGGCATGAGCAATAATTTCTTTATACAGCTTGAGCTTTTCCTCTATTTGCGGTTGAAGGGCGATATCTTGAATTTTCATTTACTATACCGTTCACCTTTTTAAAATAAAGATTGAGCTTTGAATTGAGTTAATTTAACAATGGGCTTGTAGTTGTATATCAATTTAAAAATTATAAAAGCAATCTTATCAAAGGTTTCTTTTTGCAGTAAGCAAATTTATTAACTTACGCTCTAAAGCTATTTAAAGTATGTAATTTAACAAAGCTTATTGCTCGTTGTTTAAAGCTGCGAATTTTCTAAAGTTATTCAAACAATTGCTAAGAATAAAAACAAACCAATATTTATTGGAGAGTAATACCAAAGACTGATTAAAATAGTAAAAAATTTAACTAATATCATAAACTAATATTCCAAGTATATTTAGTCATAATTTAAGTAGAAATTACTTAAGCAGTAATAATTAATTGTTTTGACAAACGGGTAAAAGATATGGATAACCAAAATCTAAAGATTGTTTCCTTACTTCCCAGCGCCACAGAGATTGTAGCGGCATTAGGACTAACAGAGGCAATTGTTGGACGCAGCCACGAGTGCGACTATCCTGCAGAAATCAAAAATCGCCCAGTATGTACTAGGGCGCGTTTGGACTCCAACAAGCCTAGTGGCAAAATCAATGACGATGTTAACGCGATCGTGCAGTCTGCCTTGAGCATTTATCAAATAAATATTGATGTTTTGCAGCAGTTGCACCCAACTCACATAATAACTCAAGATCAATGCGATGTCTGTGCGGTTAGCCTTGCTGAAGTCGAAAAAGCAGTTGCAAGTTTTAGCGAGAATCGCCCAAA
This sequence comes from Aliterella sp. E5.1, assembly GCF_057473825.1. Taxonomy (NCBI): domain Bacteria; kingdom Bacillati; phylum Cyanobacteriota; class Cyanophyceae; order Chroococcidiopsidales; family Aliterellaceae; genus Aliterella; species Aliterella sp. E5.1. The sequence continues at coordinate 7,569 of NZ_JBYCCV010000040.1, read as the reverse complement.
AGTTATTTCTTTGCAACCGAATATAATTACCGATCTTTGGGCAGATATTGAGCGAGTCGCCGATCAATTGGGCGTTGAATCTCGGAGTTTGGTAGAAGACTTGGAAGCACGAGTAAAAATTTGCGCCCAAAAAACTCAAAAGCTTTCAATTATGGAGCGTCCTAATGTTGCTTGTATTGAGTGGATAGATCCGTTAATGATTGCCGCTAATTGGATTCCCGAATTGGTAACTTTTGCTGGCGGACAATGCTTGTTTAGCGTTGCAGGTAAAAATGCACCCCAAGTTACGTGGGAGACTTTGGTAGCAACAAATCCAGAAGTAATTATATTTATGTCCTGCGGATTTGATTTAGAGCGGACTCGAACAGAGGCAATGTTATTAAAAAGTCGCCCCGAATGGCAAAATCTCCATGCGGTACAAAGTGGGAGAGTGTACATTACCGATGGTAATTCTTACTTCAACCGCCCCGGACCTAGATTAGTAGATTCGGTGGAAATTTTGGCAGAAATTTTGCACCCAGAAATTTTTGAGTACGGTTACAAAACGCAGGGGTGGGATGCAATGTAAACATATTTCGCTGGAAAACTTCTATATGGAGGTTGCAATCATAAAATAACCTCAAGAAGTGAAGTACCCAACGCTGAACGGATTACCGTTACAGCATGGGCTTCCAGTTTCAACGGTTAACGTCTCTCCAAGACAAGTCTTGGTTTGGTCTTACTTACCCTCCGCAGGTTTGGCGCACCTCGCGCGTCCCTAACTGACGTACACCTCTTGATGTACCCTGGCAACTACCCAGCCTTCCCCAGGTAGAAATATTTGTTTTTTTGGGTTAGAACTTATGCATAGAAAGCGTTGCGTTTTCACTTTCAAGTTCAGTGCAGTATCTAGCCTTTTTGTTTGCTCTGCAAGCGGTTCGCCTACTGCGGCTACATCCTCTCTCCCAACTAGAGCTTTGGATATGTATTAATTCTAACATAGATTGGCAATTCCCTATGGGTCATTACCCGCCTTGGATCCCGACGCTCACCGTTTCGGTAGAGCGCGGGACTTACGGAGACGAATTAAGTTGTGTGTTTTTGGGGAATTTTACCCTAAAAAAATTGCATTCCTCACAATTTCCTCACTTTTAAGCTTTAAAGTGTGCAAAAGCTGGGGTATGTGAGCCGATCGGTGCATCTCGATTGATTGAGTTACAAGTAGGAGTTGCTGGAAATCCTACTTTTGAAGCAACCATCGCAGAAAGGAAAAACAGACCCGTGAAAATTCTGGTTGTTGAGGACGATGACGCGACTGCCGTTGCTCTTTCTAAGGCTATAGCAGCTTCTCACTATTTAGTTGACACCGCTCAAGATGGTTGGACAGCATTAGAGTTGGTGAGAACCTATGATTACGATCTATTGGTGCTGGATGTAGTCATTCCAGGACTAGATGGCATCAGCCTCTGTCGCCAACTCCGCAAAGAGGATCGCCAGTTACCAATTATGATGCTAACGGCTAGAGGAGACATTAGCGATCGCGTTTTGGGACTTGAAGCCGGGGCAGATGATTATGTGGTCAAACCTTGCGATCGGGCAGAATTAACAGCGCGAATTTGGGCATTACTGCGACGCAGACAGGCAACTTTAACAGCGTTACTTACTTGGGAACATCTGCGTGTCGATCCAAACACCAACAACGTTACCTACAATGAGCAGCCCCTCCACCTCACCAAAAAAGAATACGGGTTACTAGAGCTATTTTTGCGCCATCCGCAACGAATCTTTAGCCGGAGTGCAATTCTCGACTATTTGTGGTCGCCCACAGATTCCCCCGGAGAGTGGACGGTAACTACACACATTAAGGGATTGCGCCAAAAACTCCAAATCGCTGGCATGAAGACAGAACCGATTGAAACAATTTATGGTTTGGGCTATCGGCTGCGGGCAGAACCAAAAACAAAGCTGCCACATCAGGTAAGGCAACAAAGCAAAGCTCAACAAAAGAAAATTGTTAAAGTAGCTCTCTCCTCAAACTCCCCCAGCAAAGCTCAAGTATTGCAGGAGATCGCTGAAATTTGGGAGGCGTTTCAAGAGACACTACAAGTTTTGTTTGAGTTATTTGAAAAAGCTGTTGTTCAACTAACAACAGGAAACTTGGACATTGAATTGCAACACCAATCCCTGTCTAAAGCCCATCAGTTAATTGGTACTTTAGGAACCTTTGGAGTCCCCAACGGCATAGAAACTGCCCAGCAAATTGAACAGTTGCTTCAGAATTTGGAGGCGCACGAAGTAAAAAAACTTGCAGATTTGATTGATACATTAAAGCAGGCTGTGGCAGAGCGATCGCGATTGCAGGGACAAGTCCACGAAGGTCAGGAAGCATTGAGCCGCCACCCTCGACACCTATTAACGATCGATAACAATAGGGAACGTACCGAGCAATTCAAAACCCTAGCTGTAGATTACAATTTACAGATTGATGTAGTCGCTGACTTAAGGCTGGCATCAGCGCAAATTTTGGCTCATCCACCCGATGCAATTTTATTAAATTTGGCGATCACTCCTACCGAGCAAACTGGACGCGAGTTTTTAGTCCAATTGGCTCAACAACACGCGCAAATTCCGGTTGTAGTTTTGGAAGCGTACGCCGAATCTAGCGATGGAGTGGAGAGTCGTTGGCGCGCTCGGCTAGAAGTAGCTCGATTAGTTAAATATCGCCTTATATCGCCGCTTAATTCTCCCGATTTCATCCTCCAAGCCGTTGCCCAGGCACTTAATCCCTAGGCAGAAGCTTGCAGTAAATAGATATTACTGCCGCCAGCTCAAGATTTGGATGAGTTTATCAGAGTCTTTCAAGTTAATGACGTGCTAAGTTCAGAGATTTTCTGTAACGACAAGTCTAAACTACCCAAGTAATTTAGAAATTGAAGGCGGTTGCATTCAAGCAAATATCCAGTTTCAACTTCTTTAAACCTAAAAAACGCCGATTCGTTTGGCGATCTCTTTACTTTTTCTCAGAATTTCTTCATTTTTTGCCTATAAAGTCTTGAATTAAGGTAATAGGTATAACTTTCGCAAATTTTAGGAGGTTTTTGGTAAAAAATAACAGCTTTTATCTACATAAATTTGCATATTTTACCTAAACTTTTAACAAAAATTAGCAATATCTGAGAGGTTAGCAGATGAATCGGAACTTTTTAGTAGTTCGCGATCAATTTCCGCCGGAAATCCTCGCTCAAAGCGTCCAATTGCCATTTGTACTTGACCTTTTTAAGTTGGTGCAGGCAAATCCAGAACTGGCGTTGAATTTTAGTAAAGCTTTAGAAATTCAAGAGTTTCAACTTGGCGATATCATTATTAACTACAGTAATCCAGCTTTATCAACTAAATCTGTTCCTAGCGAACAAAATAGAGATGGTTTTTACCTAATTTGCGAGGGGAAAATTCGCTTACTAGGCTTTGACAACAGGGGAAACCGCGAAGTTTCCACGTTAGTGCTGGAAAGCGGCGAAGTCTTTGGTACAGAAAACTTTTTTAGCAAACAAACTTTACTAACCAAAGCGACTTCTTGCAATACCGTTAAAGTTGCCTGGATGCCGATAAGCGAACTCCATAAGTGGTTAGAAGCACTGCCAAGTCTGCAACAGTATTTAATTCAAACTGGGGAGCGCAGACAGTGCTTGACATTTTTCAAAACCCAAACCCAATTAAACTTGCTTCCTAGTCATCAAATCAAGCAACTATTGCCTTACTTGACCGAAATTCAAGTAGAGAAAGGCAAATTACTCAGGGAGGCAACGCCAGCCGTTACCGGGCATTATTGGCTGTGTAGTGGAGAGATTCATGGCTCTGCGGGGGAAGAAACGCCACCCACCAGGGGTGAAAGTTGGGGCTATCCCGACGACTTAGAACTGCCTGCAAGTTGGAGCGCCAAGACAGACTTAATAGTTTATCAATTACCCCAAGAACATTGGCAAGCTGCCCAAGCTGTTGCCCCAATAACAACAATTTCTGCGCCCGTTACTAGCGAGCGAAACTCCAGTAACGGACATATTAAACCAGAATTGACTGCCCAGCGCCCGGAACGTCGCCAGCTACCCCAGTCGCCCAGCTTACCACCGACACAAATTGATTTTCCGCAACCAATTAGTCAAAGCGACAAGCGATTACCATTTTGGCGTTCAAGGAATTTGCGCTTTGGGCGCAGGCTACCATTTATTCAACAGCAAAGTTCTGCTGATTGTGGTGCAGCGTGTTTGGCAACGATTGGTCGGTATTGGGGCAAACGCTTTAGCATCAATACTTTGCGAAATTTAGCTGGAGTAGAACGTTCTGGGGCTTCGCTCAAAGGTTTAGCTCAAGCTGCCGAAAGCCTAGGATACAATGCTAGACCAGTTCGGGCAAGTTTGAGCCGCTTAGAATTGCTATCAAATCCTTGGATTGCCCACTGGCAAGGCAATCACTATATTGTTGTTTATCGCGTCAAAAAAGATCGAGTCTTCGTTGTCGATCCGGGCGTAGGTAAGCGAGTATTTTCTAGAGAAGCTTTTCTAGATAGCTGGACTGGGTACGCACTGCTACTTGACCCCACCGATCTACTAGCATCGGCAACGGAAGATAATGTTTCCCTCAGTCAGTTTTGGGGTGCGGTGCTGCCTTACCGTTCTCTACTGTGGCAGATCGTCTTGCTGTCATTGCTGATTCAAATTTTTGGTTTGATTACGCCAGTATTTACGCAAATTATTCTTGACCAAGTAGTAGTCCAAAAAAGCTACTCAACTTTAAATGTGTTTGCACTGGGACTATTGTTATTTGGTATTTGGCGGATCGGCTTAACGGCAACGCGCCAGTATGTACTGGATTATTTTTCCAACCGTTTTGACCTCACGCTAATTAGCGGATTTATTAGCCATACCTTATTATTGCCTCTGAAGTTTTTTGAATCGCGACGGGTGGGAGACATCATTACCCGCGTCCAAGAAAACCGCAAAGTGCAGCGATTTATCACCAGACAAGCAATTCTCGCCCTGTTAGACTCATTGACTGCCGTTATCTATTTGGGGTTAATGTTTTATTACAACTGGCGGCTGGCAATGCTGGTACTCGCAATTATTCCGCCTATTGTGATTTTGACTTTGGTAGCAACTCCTTGGTTGCGACGAGTTTCTAGGGAAATTTTTAATGAAACTGCCAATCAAAACTCTTTGCTGGTAGAAATGCTGACAGGAGTTGCGGCTGTCAAATCCGCCGCCAGCGAACGCGAAATTCGCTGGCGGTGGGAAGATCGCTTTGTTAGCGCTCTAAATGCTCAGTTTAAGGGGTTGAACTTGGCTAATGGCTTACAAGCTACGAGCGGATTAATTAATAATTTGGGCAGTACAGCACTGCTTTGGTATGGAGCAACTTTGGTAATTCAAGGTCAGCTAAGTATCGGGCAATTTGTAGCTTTTAATATGATGATTGGCAACGTGATTAACCCTGTTTTATCGGTAGTCAATCTTTGGGATAAATTGCAAGAAGTGCTGATTTCGGTAGAACGACTAAATGATGTTTTTTCTTCGCCACGAGAAGAAAACCCGCAACATCCGTTACTAAGTTTGCCCCAGATTCAAGGACAGGTAAAGTTTGACAGTCTGACTTTTCGGTATAACCAAGAGCAAGAGCGCAATACGATTGAGAACTTTAGCTTTGAAGCGGTACAAGGACAAACTATTGCGATTGTTGGTCGTAGTGGTTCGGGTAAGAGTACCTTAGTTCGTTTGTTGCAAGGTTTGTATCAACCCGATAGCGGACGCATTTCTATTGACGGTCACGATCTTCGCCATATTTCTCCTTACTCTTTGCGCAGTCAGCTAGGCGTAGTACCGCAAGAGTGCTTTTTATTTTCCGGCACTATTTTGGAAAATATCACGCTGTATCGGTCTGATTTTAGTTTAGAGCAAGTAATGGATGTAGCTAAACTTGCCGAGGCGCATACTTTTATTCAAGACTTGCCTTTGGGATATAACACCCAAGTAGGGGAAAGAGGAACGGCGCTTTCGGGCGGACAAAGACAACGAATTGCGATCGCCCGTGCCTTGATGGGAAATCCCCGCATTTTGGTGCTAGATGAGGCAACAAGTTCCCTCGATACCGAGTCAGAGCGACGCTTTCAACAAAATCTTGCTCGTCTAGTCCGCGATCGCACGACATTTATTATTGCTCACCGCCTTTCCACGGTGCAAAATGCTGACTGTATTCTCGTCCTCGACCGGGGTGTACTTGTAGAAACTGGCAATCATCAGCAACTTATGGAGCAAAAAGGACTTTATTACCACTTAGCGCAGCAGCAACTAGCGCTTTAAAAAAACTGTTCCTAACGATACATATTCATAAAAGTTGACTAAGAAAAATGCCAAATTGGCAAAATCCGATCGAAAGTCAAACTTAGTATGTATACGGAGACTCTGAATAGTTTATATAAAGTTTTGATAAAGATTTACGTGAAATTACTGTAATTCATTGCCAAAGGAGTGAAGTCAATAGAAAACCTTGAGCTTACATCCAGCAGATGTGACTAAATAAACCCTCGACTCGATCGGTTGCAAAAGTAGCTGCACCTCTGACCAAGTATTAAATGCTCTGAGCCAATAATTGAGTAACTGTCATGAAAAAATTCAATTCCCTGACAATTGTTGAATCTACCAATTTCAGCATTGAAGACGAAGAATATATTTCATCTACCCAAGCTAGTTTTATCTATGGTGGTCTACCTAATTCCAGCACCGCAGTGATAGAAAAGCCTACTCAAGTTAGGGAGAATTATTTAGAGCCAACAGTAGTTCCAGCCCCAAATACTCCGGCGCGCGATCGCAACTGGTCATTGGGCTTGCAGAACTTATTAGAGGAACCGCCAGCTACTTTTCCCCGCCATTTATTGGTAGGAGGGTTAGTTTTCTTTCTTGCTTTTGGCGCTTGGGCTTGGTTAGGGAAAGTGCAAGACATTGGTCAAGCGCGCGGGCGGCTAGTTCCCCAAGGAGAAGTATATAAACTCAATCCTGCCCAGTCAGGTAAGGCAGTCCGCCTCGCGGTGCAAGAAGGTGATACGGTCCAAGCCGGAGAGATGTTAGTTGAACTTGATACCACCGAAGCTAGTAGTGAAGTCGTGCGTTTGCAACAGCAATTGGCAGCCTACGAAGTTGAATTGAATCAGAAGCAAGGGTTAATTGCTAAAAATCAGTTGGAGGCACAAAAGCGCATTGCGATCGCCTCCGCGAACGTGCAGTCGCAACAAGCAGCGATCGCCTCTGTGCAGGCAAAAGCAGAAACTACCCAAAAGTTGATTGTGCTAATGCAGACAGAACTAACCGCTAACCAAACTCGCTTGCAAAAATTAGCACCGTTAACAGTTACAAGTAAAGAGCGGTTGCAGCAGTTGCGGGCGGATGTGGCAGTAAATCAAGCTCGGATTACCAGGTTACAAGCATTGGTAGATGAGGGGGCAATTTCTAAAGAGTATCTGTTTCAAGCGGAGCAAAATTTGCGCGATCGCATTTCAGCTATTAGCCAAAGTCAGTTACAAGAAGATGCAATTACCAATGAACG
>NZ_JBYCCV010000039.1:0-33861 GCF_057473825.1 Aliterella sp. E5.1 | reverse complement strand
CTTTGGGTATATGTATAATCTCATACCTAGAAGTGAAAGTCAAGACTAATTGGAGACTAAGAGTCTCCCGCTATCCATCCCCTCCCTGCCTGCGGCGAGGAAGGGGAATTCCGCGAAATCCGTTAAATTTAACTAAGCTGGGGAATTAATAGCAGTCACTATATCTTTACTTCACGGTCATCAGCTAAAAATCCGCAAGCGATCACGCGATCGCAACTAATTTTATGAGTTTGCCCTTTATTTATCGCTTCAAGTTATAGTATTCCCAAATAAATTGAGAATCTCTAAAAACTTGCCAAAAAAGATTTCTGCTGCTACTGGTAAAAAGTCAAGGCTTTTAGGCAAGGATAAATCGAGAGTCCTCTATCACTAGCGCAAAACCCCAAAATTTTCAATTCTTGTCCGCTATATCTAAATGACGTATAGTCTTAGTCTGTCCTTAAAACATCAGACTTTTCCTATGGTGAGAGATTTAGAGCGGGTGCAAAAAAATAGTAAGTTTCCTGAATCTGCCCCGGCTGGCGAAGCGGTATTTTATCGGACTTACAGCCGTCGGATGGCAGCCGGAAGGGAATCTTGGCAACAAGTAGGCGATCGCATTCTCCAAGGATTGGTAAGTTTAGGCAAGCTTACCCCCGAAGACGCGGCTTCGATTGCCAAAATGCAGCAGCAACTAAAATCTCTCTCTAGCGGACGCTGGTTGTGGGTAGGCGGGACGAAATGGCTAGAAAAGCCAGAGAATTTTTCGGGAGCATACAACTGTACCAGTACAAATGTGGTAGATTGGCGCGCTTTTGGGCTAATGATGGATTTGGCAATGATGGGTTGCGGTACGGGCGCAGTCCTCGAACCCAAGTATATTAACCAATTACCACCAATTCGCAATCGTTTAATTGTTGAATTGCAAGGCAAAATTGGCACAACTCCAGCCCAATCGCGGCGAGAAAAGACAGAAATTAATATTGATGGCAATACCGTCACAATTCACGTAGGCGATAGCCGCGCTGGTTGGGTAAAGTCTTATCAAACTTTATTAGAACTTTCCAGCGACGAAAGATTTACAAGCGACGTACAAGTACAAGTTGTTCTCAATGATATTCGCGGCGAAGGAGAGCGCTTACAAGGCTTTGGCGGCGTTGCTAACCCAGTTAAATTACCAGAACTGTACGATCGCTGTGCCAGTATCCTCAACAAGGCTATAGGGCGACAATTAAATTCTGTAGAATGCTGCTTATTGATTGATGAGGCGGCGGTAGTAGTGGTGGCGGGTAACGTGCGTCGCTGTCTTCCTGGGGAAGCCCTTGTACATACAGAATCGGGGGTAGTACCCATTCAAAAGATTAGAATTGGCGATCGCGTCCTCACCAGTAAAGGCTTTTACCCCGTTACCAACTTCTTCGATCAAGGGGTGCAATCTCTGTGCCGAATTAAAACTCAAAATGGGTATTTTGAATGTACTGCTGACCATAAAGTTGCAGTTTTGACCGATGTTTACGGCAACTATCAGATGGTTAAGGCGCAGGATCTTACTGAAGGCGATCGCTTAATTTTTGTACCTCAGTCTATCCCAGGTACGGCGACAGAATTGCCAGAATTTAGAGAAAAAGGGACTTCTCAAGCTAAACCTATTACTATTCCAGCTTTAAATACTGATGTAGCTTATTTCTTAGGCTACTTGCACGGCGATGGTTCAGTAGCTGCGGATGGTTCTAGAGTGCGATTTAGAATAGCAGAGCATCAACCAGAAATTATTAAGCGCTTAGTTAGTGTGGCGCAAAGTTTTGGGTTGGATACTTATACCCTCAGAACTCCCGAACAATGCAGAGCCAAAGCTTTTGAGCTTCAATTAAATTCCAGCAATCTCAATCGCTATTTAACACAATTTAAAAAATCTTTCACATCAATCTCAATTCCAGATTGCATTTTACTCGGCACTCTTGATATTCGTAAAGCTTACCTAGCTGGATTGGCTGATGCTGATGGTTGTCACAGCCAAGGAGTATTAGTTGCTTCAGTACATCAAGATTTTCTGCGCCAAGTTCAAGCTGTGTATGCTTCTTTGGGAATTACAACTCGTCAATGCTCCTCTGTTCGCAAAGGCAATAACAAGTGGGAGGGAGAATTAGTTACGGTAGGGCATGATGCTTATGAAAGTACCGTAACGCTGCTGTCAAAGTATTCTGCTTATTTTGCTACCACCCAGAGAAACAGACCTACATCTTTTAAGGAGCATGGGTTTCCGAGAATAATGGTTAGACCTTTGGTAAATAGTTACAGGTATGGTTGGGGCAATCGACAAGAGCAGATGATAGCGCCAACTCTAAAGAAATTACTATCCAATGTTACCGATCTAACGCCGATTAAAGTTAAATCTGTAGAAATGGATGTTAGAACATCTCAGACCTATGACATTGAAGTTTCTACAATTCATGAATTTGTTTGCGAAGGGATTTTAGTATCAAATTCTGCCGGAATGCGCCAAGGAGTTAGCGAAGACGAGTTATTTGCTAATGCTAAGGGCAATCTATGGCATCAAGATGAAAACGGCAACTGGAGAATCGATCCCGAAAGAGATGCGTTGCGGATGGCAAACCATACGCGAGTATTTCACCGCAAACCTACTTTAGACGAATGTATTAATGCAGTCAGACAGCAGTATTATTCTGGAGAAGGTGCAATTCAGTGGGCGGGAGAAGCGATCGCACGGGCAAACGCAGATATAGTAAATACGCTCGAACTAAAAAAAGACTTTCTCAAAACCTACACAAATTCTGAATCTGCGGCGGCGGATTGGCTGCAAAATCGCGCTCCCCAAATGCCAGCAACAGAAGTAGAACATCGGCTTTCTAGGTATGCTTTGAATCCTTGCGTTACTTCAGATACTTGGATTCATACTGAAAAAGGTGCAAGGCAAGTTAAAGATTTAATCGGCGTACAACATGGCACTTATGTTAACGGTGAATTATTTAGTACAACTCCCCAAGGATTTTTCTTTACCGGAGTTAAGCCTGTAGTTAAACTGCGGACAAAAGAAGGCTATAGCCTGCGATTAACAGAAAATCATCAACTACTAAAAGTCACAGCCCAAACTCAAAATAGTCAATATACAGAATGGGTTGAAGCGGGTGACTTGCAAATAGGCGATCGCATATCAATTCACAATCACCGAGAATTATTACCTTGGGATGGCAACGGCACAAAAGATGAAGGCTGGCTATTAGGTAACTTGGTAGGCGATGGTTGTTTTAGTCAAAATCTTGGCAATTACAGCTATCAAGCCCATTTTCGGTATTGGGGCGACAACCAAGTAGAAATGAAAGAATATGCTCTTGGTTTGATCAAAAACTCTGTTTCTAGTAGTGACAAACTAACAGGGATCTACCACAAACAAAACAAGTATTATCAAGTAAGCTCTGCGGGTTTGGCTAGACTTGCCCGTGCTTATAGAATAACCATTAGAAACAAGACAATTACGCCAGAAATAGAACAAGCAAGTTTTGAATTTTACTGTGGTTTTCTGCAAGGAATATTTGATGCCGATGGTAGCATCCAAGGTACTCAAAATAAAGGTGTCAGCATTCGATTAGCACAAAGTAATTTGCCATTACTTGAAGCTGTACAAAGAATGCTACTCCGCTTGGGGATTGCTACGAGTATTTATCAAAATCGCCGCTTAGAAGGCGTAAGAATGCTACCAGATTCCAATCGAGAACTAGCGGAATATTTATGTAAGGCGCAGCATGAATTAGTTATAGCCAACGACAACATCGTTACTTTCCAAAACCTAATTGGATTTACTGAACCCAACAAAGCGGAACGTTTACAAACTTTGCTATCAGGATATAAACGAAATACTAACCGCGAACGTTTTAGCGTCACAGTATACAGTATTGAATCTGATGGTCAAGAAGCAGTTTACGATTGTACTGTCCCTAGTGTTGCGAGATTTGACGCTAATGGTTTAGTGGCTCACAATTGCGGAGAGATTCTTGGTGCTAATTTCCACTGTGTATCTGGGGAAACTCAATTAATTACCCGCGACAGCATTCACAAAATTAAAGATGTAGTCGGAGAACAAATTGAAATTTGGAATGGTAAGCACTGGAGTAAAGTAGTTCCCTTCCAAACCAATACAGGACAAAAATTATACAGAGTTCGCTTTGTTGATGGTTCTTACTTAGACGCAACAGAATATCATCGTTTCTTTGTCAAAGATAGATTTGGGAAAGAATATCAAGAGGTGCAAACAAGAGACTTATTAGGTTACAGCAAATACAGTATTCACACAGAACCGTTTGCAATTGATTATCAAGATGGAGTTGCGGTCGATTTATCCTATGCGTACACTTTGGGCGTAGCTGTAGGTGATGGAACCATAGATAGCAATGGCAATGCAAAAATCCGTCTATATCAAAAGAAGGCGGAACTTGTGGTTTCAGGGAAAAAATCGCCGGAAAGAAATTACAGTTACTTACCGCCCTTTGTAGATGTTACAGACTTAGGGTTCTCAGGAGAATTATTACAACGATTGAAGAACGACGCAGATTCATTAAATGCGATCGCAAGCTGGAACAAACAAGCTATTCTGGCTTTTATCGCTGGACTAGCAGATACTGATGGCTCTAACACCGATAGCTACGGAATTAGAATTTATGTTTACGATTACCAAAGGGCTTATCGCTTACAGCTACTCTTGTCCAAGTGTGCTATTAGGTCGTCCGTAAACATCATGTCACGTCAAGCAAGTACAACAAATTTGGGTCAAAGAGCTAAAGACTTGTACTATCTGCAAATTACTGATTGTGCGGAGATTCCCTGTCAGCGTCTAGATACAACCAAAGGACACAAGCCAACAACAAAAGGTAAGTGGCAAAGTATCCAAAGCGTTGAAGAATTACCAGGACAGCACGATACTTATTGTTTCAACGAACCAGAATTTAATAAAGGTGTTTTTGGCAACACGCTAACGGGAAATTGCAATCTTTCAGAGATTCACCTCAATCAAATAGACCCCCACAACTATCAAGAACAAGAGGAAGCTTTTACCGCCGGGGCGCTTTCGGTTGCTTCGTTATTGAACCATCACTTTTTAGAAGCCCGATACCAGCAATCGCGGGAATTAGACCCGATTGTCGGCGTATCATTTACCGGGTTATTTGACTTTTTTGTCAATGCTTTTGGTACAGAGTGGCTGCGCTGGTGGGAAGCTGGAAGACCGCAAACAGAAGCAGGATTGGAGTTCAAGCAGCAAGAACAAGAATATTTAAGTCGGTGGAAGGCGATCGTCAATCAGGCAGTTTGGCGCTATTGCGACGCTCACAATCTCAAGCGCCCAAATCGCTGTACAACCGTACAACCATCTGGCACAAAATCTTTGCTTACAGGCGCATCTCCGGGCTGGCATCCCCCCAAAGCGCAACGTTTTATTCGCCGAATCACTTTTCGCAAAAATGACCCCGTAGCCCTAGCTTGCATTGATTACGGCTACAATATTGTGCCTTCTCAGTCAGATAAAGATGAAAACGGCAATTTGCTAAACAATCCATTTGACGAATTCTGTACTGAATGGTTAGTCGAAATTCCGGTAGCCGTACCTTGGGCAGATTTTCCTGGGGCGGATGAAATTGAGATTAGTCTTTTTAGCGCGGCGGCTCAAATGGACTTTTATATGCAAGTGCAAAAGTATTATGTAGCTCATAATACTAGCGCCACCATTGAGCTAAGAGAAAACGAAATTGAAAGCCTAGGGACGCGCATTTATGAAGCCATTCGCGATGACGAAGGGTACATTTCTGCTGCTTTGCTGGCTCGATTTGACGCTCATCAAACCTTCCCTCGCTTACCTTTTGAACCAATTAGCAAAGAAACATACAACCAACTGATGCAAGAAGTGAAAAGTCGCCGACAAACCGATGATTTTTACGCAGCTTTGAGTCGTTATGATTCTGGGGAAATGACCGAAGCGGGTCCCGCAGGTTGTGACTCAGATAAATGTTTATTTGCGGCGGAAGAACCCAAGTAAATCGGAATCTTCCTTCCTAGGAGGAGCCAATTTTCCTTGCAGACACGTTAAAATTTCAGCCAATAGCATTAGGAGACTTAGAAAATGTTTTTAGACGAACTAACACCCCTTTTTAGAGAATTGACTCAGCATCCAGTCTCGTTTTTAGGTGGGCTTTGCTCTGGTTTTTTACGCCTCAACTTAAATGACGATCCAGTCAAAAGTTGGCTCGAACAGCAAGGCGGAACTACCACCTATCCTACCTTCAGCGCCGACAGCGATCGCAACGGTAATAGAGGACCACAGTCTATTTCCATCGACTAATCAAACCTTGAGGTTAGCAATTTGCTAACCTCAAATTACTAAGTAGTTTTGTAGTCCAGATAACCTCGGAGCAAGCTAGGAGTGAGCTATGATAGGATGGTACGTTTAAGTTCAGTCCCGTCTTTGGTTGAAGTTTAGACTTGCGACCCTACACAGGGTAAAACAAAATCTAGATTTGCCATTGATAAGTCAGATAGATTTTACTTGGAAGCAACGTGTTATCTATCCGTCTATTGGTCTGAAGCTTTGGCTACTCGTCCAGACTAAATTGCGACTTCTATGACTATTTACGTTGGAAATCTTTCTTACCGCGCTACCGAAGAAGATCTCAGAGCAGTATTTGCGGAGTACGGCTCAATTAAAAGAATTGTTTTACCTACAGACAGAGAAACCGGACGGATGCGAGGTTTTGCCTTTGTCGATATGAATGAAGATGCCCAAGAAGACACCGCAATTACTGAACTAGATGGTGCGGAATGGATGGGTCGTCAGTTGAGAGTAAATAAAGCTAAACCTAGAGAAGATAATCGACGCGAGAGCGGAGTTTCTAGGCGAAGCGAATACTAAGTAATATTCCCTAGGTTTTTTAGCGCAAGTTTCCCAAGCCCAAAATAAAAAATAATAGTAACGCATAACCGATAAGTTGTGACAATGGTATTAAGGGTCATAGCTAGTCGGTATTTCTATGGCGATCGCTAACTATGCCAAAGGGTTTTTATTGTTCTAATCCGATAATTTGTCTAATCTAGACTTCAATTACCAGTTTCCCTCTCTAAGATAGAAAGCAGAATAGTAAAGCCTATAGTAGTTCGGTAAATAAGCCGATCGCACTTGGAGGACAAAATAATGGCTGACGTGCAACAAATCCAAGAGGAGGAGTACGCCTTAAATCGGGATTGTACAACCTTATCGCGTCACGTATTAGAGCAACTGCAAAGTTTTGGCGCAGACGCTCAAGACCTTAGTGCTTTAATGAATCGGATAGCCTTAGCTGGAAAGCTAATTGCCCGTCGGCTTAGTCGAGCGGGATTGATGGAAGGGGTACTCGGATTTACGGGAGAAACTAACGTCCAAGGAGAATCTGTTAAAAAAATGGATGTTTACTCCAACGATGTATTTATCTCCGTATTCAAGCAAAGCGGGCTTGTGTGTCGCTTGGCATCGGAAGAAATGGAGAAACCCTACTACATCCCGGAAAACTGCCCTATCGGTCGTTATACTCTCTTGTATGACCCGATAGATGGTTCTTCTAATACCGATATCAACCTAACGTTGGGTTCTATCTTTGCGATTCGCCAACAAGTTGGTGAAGATAGCGACGGAACAGCCCAAGACTTGCTCCAAGACGGACACAAGCAAATTGCCGCCGGGTATATCCTGTACGGACCAAGTACGATGCTAGTTTATTCGATTGGGCAAGGAGTTCATTCATTTACCCTCGATCCCAGCCTAGGGGAGTTTATTCTTACCGAAGAAAACATTACAATCCCTAGTCATGGTGCTATTTATAGTGTCAATGAAGGCAATTTCTGGCAGTGGGATGAATCTTTTAGAGAATATATCCGCTACGTCCATCGCACCGAAGGTTATACCGCTCGTTATGGTGGCGCTATGGTAGGAGATATTCACCGGATTTTGATCCAAGGGGGTGTATTTCTCTATCCTGGTACAGAGCAAAAACCAGAAGGTAAATTGCGCTTACTATACGAGTCTGCACCTTTAGCTTTTTTGATCGAGCAAGCAGGAGGCAGAGCAAGCACCGGAATCCAAGAAATTATGGATGTAATCCCAGAAAAATTACATCAACGGACTCCTTTAGTTATTGGGAGCAAAGACGATGTAGCTTTGGTTGAATCGTTTATTGAAAAACAGTCCCAGCACCAAATGCGCGAAAGATCCCGCGTACCGCAGTAAACCCCCCTTTATACCGATAGAATTTCAAACACCAACACGGAGTTTATTATGGCAACTAATCATTTATTAGAGATCAAGCAATTCGGTCAAAGTATCTGGATGGACAACTTAACTCGCGACTTAGTGAAGTCCGGGGAACTCAAAGATATGGTGGAAAATCAAGGGATCTGCGGGATCACTTCCAACCCAGCTATTTTTGAAAAAGCGATCGCCGGAAATGTAATTTACGATGCAGACATCGAAGCTGGAATTAAAGCAAAGTTACCAACTTACAAAATCTACGAGTCGCTAGTATTTGACGATATCCGCAACGCCTGCGATATTTTGCGCCCCGTGTATGACGCTTCGGAGGGACTAGATGGCTATGTAAGTATCGAAGTACCGCCGACAATAGCTCACGATACTGAGGCAACGATTAAAGAAGCTAGACGCTACTACGAGGAGATCGGGCGGGACAATGTCATGATCAAGATCCCCGGTACGAGTTCGGGTTTGCCAGCCGTAGAACAGGTAATTAGTGAAGGGATTAATGTCAATGTTACCTTGCTATTTTCTGTAGAGAGCTATATAGAGACAGCCTGGGCTTACATTCGCGGCTTAGAAAAACGCGCTGCTGAAGGCAAAGATATTAGTAAAATTTCCTCCGTGGCTAGTTTCTTCCTCAGTCGCATTGATAGCAACATTGATGGCAAAATTGATAGCAAGCTCAAAGCAGGCGTGGACGATATCAACTTAGAAGCAAAACTAAAGTCAGTGAAAGGCAAAGTTGCGATCGCTAATGCGAAAATTGCCTACCAAGAGTACAAAAAGATCGTTCAAAGCGATCGCTGGAAAGCTCTATCTGCCAAAGGCGCGAACGTACAACGCTTGCTGTGGGCAAGTACTGGTACTAAAGATCCCAGCTACAGCGATGTCATGTATGTTGACGAATTAGTTGGTCCTGATACCGTCAATACCTTACCACCAAACACAATTGAAGCTTGCGCCGACCATTGCGACGTTGATAATCGAGTCGAAACCAAAGTTGATGAAGCTTATCAATTGATAGAAAGCCTCAAAGATCCCGATATCAATATCGACCTCAACAAAGTAATGGAAGAATTGCTAATCGATGGTATTGACAAATTTGTCAAGCCTTTTGAATCGTTGATGAGTTCTTTAGAAGAAAAAGTCAGCAACTTATCACCTGTATAAAAAAGCAAAAGGGAAGGGTTAATGTCCTTCCCTTGTCTTCCTTTGTCCCTTCATCATCAAACACCTATGATTAAGTTGCTAGAAAATCCTTTGCGCGTAGGGTTGAAGCAAGAAAAACTGCCCGAACCTCAGATTATTGTGATTTTCGGAGCTTCAGGAGATTTAACTCAACGCAAATTAGTTCCCGCTCTTTACAAGCTGCGCCAACAAAGGCGCGTTCCTCCAGAACTTACCATTGTTGGTGTGGCGCGTCGCGATTGGAGCGACCAGTATTTCCGCGACAAGATGCGAGAAGGAGTTGAACAATTTTCTGACGGTATTGGCTCAGAAGATTTGTGGCAAGACTTTGCTCAAGGACTGTTCTACTGTCCTGGAGACATTGATAATCCTGAAAGTTACCAAAAACTCAAGACCCTCCTCGGCGAACTAGATGAAAAACGCTCCACTAGAGGGAACCGAATGTTTTACCTCTCAGTTTCGCCCAAATTCTTTCCGGAAGCGATTTCTCAACTTGGAAAAGCCGAGATGTTGGCAGATCCCGTTAAAACGCGCTTATTAATTGAAAAACCCTTTGGGCGCGATTTAAGTTCAGCGCGGGTGCTAAACCGAGTAGTACAGCAAGTTTGTCGAGAAGAACAAGTTTATCGAATCGACCACTATTTAGGGAAAGAAACCGTCCAAAACTTGCTAGTATTTCGCTTTGCCAATGCAATTTTTGAGCCGTTGTGGAATCGTCAATTTGTCGATCACGTCCAAATTACCGTAGCTGAAACCGTCGGCGTAGAAGATCGAGCGGGATATTATGAAAGTTCTGGCGCTTTGCGGGATATGTTGCAAAACCACTTGATGCAACTATTTTGCTTGACAGCAATGGAGCCACCAAACGCCTTAGACGCGGATAGCTTGAGAACAGAAAAAGTAAAAGTAATTCAAGCGGCTCGTCTAGCCGACGTACAGAACTTACAGCGCTCGGCAGTGCGAGGGCAATATAGCGCCGGATGGATGAAAGGCAAAAAGGTAAATGGCTATCGCCAAGAACCAGGAGTAGATCCAAATTCGACTACACCGACTTATGTAGCGATGAAGTTTTTGATTGATAACTGGCGCTGGCAAGGTGTACCTTTCTATTTGCGCACGGGTAAACGCTTGCCCAAAAAAGTCTCAGAAATATCAATTCACTTCCGGGAAGTGCCGCATCTAATCTTTCAATCGGCGGCGCAACAAGTAAATGCCAACATTTTAGCAATGCGGATTCAACCTAACGAAGGTATTTCCTTGCGTTTTGAAGTAAAAATGCCGGGTACATTAGTTAGTACGCGCTCGGTAGATATGGACTTTAGCTATGGTTCCTTTGGTATCCAAGCAACGGGTGATGCTTACGATCGCTTATTGATGGATTGCATGATGGGGGATCAAAGTTTATTTACCAGAGCCGACGAAGTAGAAGCCGCTTGGCAATTGGT
Organism: Aliterella sp. E5.1; assembly: GCF_057473825.1. Taxonomy (NCBI): domain Bacteria; kingdom Bacillati; phylum Cyanobacteriota; class Cyanophyceae; order Chroococcidiopsidales; family Aliterellaceae; genus Aliterella; species Aliterella sp. E5.1. Next base: position 22,965 of record NZ_JBYCCV010000039.1, on the reverse strand, counting down.
TACGCCAGCCTTAACGGTTTGGGATTCGCCGAGCGCTCCCGCTCTAGTTCCTCAGTACGAGGCTGGAACTTGGGAACCATCGGAAGCTGAGTTGCTAATTAATCAAGATGGTCGCCGTTGGCGCAGACTTTAAAAATTGTTTTGAGTTTTGCAGTAATAATTGCAGTTTTACGTTAGAAACATAAGTGTAAAAGTTGCTTCATACTTCAAAACTCAAGCTTTCTTACTCCTAACTCAATAAATATATATGTCTACAAAATCTGCTCCTATTGTGTCGTTGCAACCGCCTAAAGATGTCTCTTTGAGCGATATTGAAGCGGAATTGAGTCAAATTTGGCAAAGTTACGGCATGGCTGGCGACAAAGCCGGACTTCCCCCTGCTACACGAGCTACTACTTTTAGCTTAATTGTCTACGAACCGGAGGAAACTCAACAGCTACTAGCAGCTTTGGGCGTATATAGAGGTCCGATTGATGGCATTCCTGGTCCGCAAACTGAAGCTGCCTTAAAGGAAATTCAAAAAAAATATGGATTGTCTGTAACAGGAGTAGGAACGCCGGAAACATTGCAAAAGTTGCGCGAAGAAGTAGTTAAACGGGGTGGTAGTGGCGCTATTGACACCGGAAATGGGGCAAGTGACTTAGCTTACAACATCAGCGATCAAAACCCCAGAATTGCCGATGCGATCGCCCTGCGTAATCCTTGCCGCATTGTAGCGTTGTGTCCCATCGCCGGAGAAGATGTTGGGGTCAAAGTTCAAGTATCTGCTTATTGCCCCTTGCAAAAGCAAGCCTCTAATACTTTAATTTGCTGCGAATATATCACTCTCAAAGGTACATCCGCCGCTTTAGAAAGAATGGGGGGTTTAGTTTCCGCTTTGTTAATTGGCGACTTGCCCAAGTTTTTGTGGTGGAAAGCCACACCCGATCCTAGTAACGAATTATTCAAGCGCTTATCGGAGACTTGCGATTCGGTAGTTTTTGACTCTAGCAACTTTACAGAAACTGAGGCTAATTTAATCAAGCTGCAAGAATTGCTCAAGGCTGGTACACCCCTTGCCGATCTCAACTGGCGGCGATTGTCGGCTTGGCAAGAATTGACGGCAGAAGCTTTCGATCCTCCAGAACGGCGCATAGCCCTAAGAGAAGTCGATCGCGTCACCGTTGACTATGAAAAAGGTAATCCCGCCCAAGCTTTGATGTATCTAGGTTGGTTGGCAAGTCGGTTAAACTGGCATCCTACAGGATTAATAGAAGAACCTGGCGACTACGATCTCAAGCGCATTCATTTTCTTACCGACGATCAGCGTACTGTTGAGGCTGAGCTTGCTGGAGTTCCAATTACTGATGCGGGGCAAATTCCAGGAGATCTGATGGCTTTGCGTTTGACTTCAACGAACGTAGAAGCAGATTGCTGTACGGTACTGTGTTCGGAAACTAGCGGCTGTATGCGGATGGAGTCGGGTGGCGGCGCTCAAGCTTGTAGGTTTCAGCAAGTATCTTCTCTTGCTGACCAAAAAGCCGAAATCTTACTCAGCGATCAGTTGCAACGCTGGGGTAGCGATCCTCTATATGAGGAAAGTTTAGCGGTGGCGGCAGAAATTTTGACCTTGGGTAAGTACTAGAAACAACTTCTCAACTATGGTCGTAATTGCCGGAGAACGCAGTGGGGTAGGGAAAACAACTGTAACCCTCGCCCTGCTGTCTTTTTTGTGTCGCCAGGGTAATCTGGTGCAATCTTTTAAGGTGGGACCTGATTACATCGATCCGATGTTTCATCAATACGTTACTGGGCGTTGCTGTCGCAACTTAGATCCGGTACTTACTTCTGTTGACTACCTCCAGCAATGTTTTGCCCGTCATACTCAGCAAGTAGACTACGCCTTGGTAGAGGGGGTAATGGGCTTATTTGATGGGGCAAGTGGAGACTTCTTTGCAAGTACCGCTCATGTAGCTTTGTCGCTCAACTTACCTGTACTATTAGTGATTGATTGCAGTCGCTTGTCGGCAAGTGTAGCAGCGATCGCCCACGGCTATCGATCTTTAGATCCGCGTATTTCGATCGCTGGAGTGGTGTTAAATCGAGTTGGCAGCGATCGCCACTTGCAGTTGCTTCAAGATGCTTTAGCGCCGCTAAACTTGCCCGTACTGGGGGTACTGCGGCGACAAGATAGTATTACAATTCCCGATCGCCATTTGGGTTTAGTACCTACAGGCGAAATTAGTCAGCTTGACAGCGTTATCGATCGATTGGCGACCATTGGCGAAACCTGTTTTGATTGGGAAAAATTATTACCTCTAGTACGGGCGCAATGCATTGCGAAGGCATCTTTTGAGAAGAAGGATTCTTCCCAAAAATGCCGCCCCCTCCCCGGCATTGCGCCCCTCCCCGGCATTGCGCCACGGATTGCGATCGCCCGCGATCGCGCTTTTAATTTCTACTACCAAGACAATTTAGATATTTTGGTACAACTAGGTGCAGAATTAGTTTTTTGGAGTCCGCTTACTGATTCCGTACCGGATAATGTCCAAGGGCTATATTTTGGCGGTGGGTTTCCTGAAGTTTTTGCCGCAGAATTGGCAGCAAATCGATCGGGTTTAGCCTCAGTTAGGCAAGCAATTTTAGCCCAAATGCCTACCTATGCTGAGTGTGGCGGGTTGATGTACTTGTGTCAGCACATTGTAGACTTTTCAAAGTCCGCCCATTCTATGGTGGGAGTTATCCCTGCAACAGCAATTATGGGAAAGCGCTTAACTTTGGGCTACAGGCAAGCCACAGCCTTGCAAACTAGCCCTCTAGTCACTTCTGGCTCCGTAGTATGGGGGCATGAATTTCATCGCTCTAGTTTGTCGGTAGAGCCGACAGAGCCATTATTTCGCTCGCGGGGATACGACGCTTTGTCCCCCTCTGCTGCCGAAGGATGGCGATCGCCTTCTCTCCACGCTTCCTATATTCATACCCATTTTGGGGGAAATTTGAGCTTACCCAGGCGATTTATCGATTGCTGCAATTATTTTTGTACTTAAATGAATTTTCCGAAATCTTTTAGCTGCTAGTTGTATTTATTGAATGAAATTGAATATATAATCCTAGTCCAAGTAAGCTCTCTGGTATCAAAGAACCCAAATAGCTACAAACGTGGTGCAATAAAGAAGACTAGGTAAGCGTTATCGGGTTAATGGGATTACTTTTTTTAAATGAGCAACAAATCATGAACACTTCAATACTGGTTGTAGGTAGCTACGAATTTTTTCAGGCAATGCCAGAGCAGATTCGTCAAGAGAAAAGTTTTAGTGTAGAAGTCGCTACCAGTGTTGATGAAGCCTTGTCATGGGTACAAATTTGCCGACCAGATATTTTGTTAGTGCAGGCGAGTATAGATAAAAGTGAAAAATTTTGCCAGTGGAGCAGAGTGCAAGCAACCCTATCTTGTCCTTACGGCATTTTGTTAGAAGATCGCCCTCAAAGCGATCGCCTAAACTGCAATTGGCAAGTAGAAAAAACTGCCATAATGCTAGAAAATATTGCTGATGCTTATATACCTTTTTTCTGGCTGGAAAGTCAGCAAGAGCAAAAAAATGCTACTAATCGCTTGATATTGGCGCATCTTCAAGTAGCGTTACGCAATCGGAAAAAATACCAAGAATTAATCGATAAAAATAGTTCTTTATCAGCGATCGCTTTAGCTGATGCTTTGACCCAATTAAATAATCGTCGAGCAATGGAGCAAGATTTGCCAGAACGGATCTTAGAAAGTCGCTCTAGTAGAAGCCCTTTGAGCTTGCTAATTTTGGATGTAGATCGGTTTAAAACAATTAATGACACTTACGGTCACTTAGTTGGCGATCGCGTTTTGCAGCTATTAAGTTATCGTCTCAAGCGCAACTTGCGCTCTCCAGATAAGCTATTTCGCTATGGCGGTGAAGAATTTGTAATTATTTTGAGTAACAACGATTGCGAACAAGCCCTATTTATCGCCGAGCGCTTGCGTAGTGTAATTGCGGAGCAAGTGTTTACCCTTGATTCCACGCTCAGCTTGAATGTAACGATTAGTATTGGCGCAGCTTGTCTGCAAAGCTTGGACGATCGGGAGGGAACAACTTTGCTAGACCGCGCCGATCGCTGCTTATTGCAAGCCAAAGCCGCCGGACGCGATCGCGTTGTGGGTTGCTCCGGGCAGTTGTGCGAGACTAAAAAAGTTGCGATCGCTGTCTAAAAAATCATTTATATTGACTACTCAACAGGTAAGGTTTCTGTAGGTGTAGGTGTAGGTGTTTCCGGTACGATTGGCTCAATTATTGGCTCTGGGGTTTCATCCTGCACGCTCAAATTAAGCTGATAATTCATCGGTGTGGAGGCGTTTGAAACTACTACTATTTCGTAGTAACCATCTTCTGGTAAAGTGTCCGACCAAGTGCGCGTTGTCGAGTCTGCTAGTAATACGGTTTTACCTGTAGGAGAATAAATAGAAATTAATACTTGAGCCTCTGCCTGCATATCGATTGCCATCAACTGCGCTTGGGCTAACTGAGCAACAAAAACCTTTCCTTCACCGGGGTTGAGACTGCCGCTTAGTTGGGTACTGGTAGTGCCAGGAGCAAAAGCAATCTTTTCGTAAGCCGTACCTGCAATAATGTTACTTGCTTTGTCTTGGGCGATCGCATTCCAAATTTGCCCGACGGGTTGAGTAACAAAATTTTTGCCTTTTTGGTCGGGAAATAAGGCAAAAAAGGCAGCATCGGTAAGATCGTACAACGAGCGGCTGCCCACAAATACTTGATTAATTGCTGCTACGGTGCGATCGCGATCGGCTTTGGTATAACTCCCCAACTTTTGCCGCGAGGTAACGCTAATTGTTTCAAGTTTATTTAGCAATTCATCGGCAATTTTATACCATTGGGATCGCACTTCTGCGTATGCCGGATCGTTTGTGAGCTTGCGCCCTTGCCAGTCGGGATATTTTGCCCAAAACAGCCCATCCATAACGCTAAAATAATAGTTTTCATTGATGCCTAAACTTTGTCGTCTAGCAATTAAAGCATCAGCGATCGCCTGTTCTGCGGTAGATAATTGTACAGATGGTGTTGGCGGGGGTGTAATTGATGGGCTAATACTTGCTACAGGCGGAGATGGAGTTTCGACAATTGGCGGCGGCACATTGGTAGACTTTAGCAAGCTACCGACTCCCCAAAACGTTGCACTCGCTAAGCCAAATAGCAACAAAAATCCAAGTAGAGTTTTTCCAATCGGAAATCCGGCGGGGCTAGGATAACTATTAGGTATTGGTGCTTGGTAAGTATTAATTACCGAAGCACCCGTATAAGCTGGAGCAATAGCTAAAGTATCTTGATTCGTAGAATTTAGTGCTTGCCAAACTTCCCGCGCATTTTGATAGCGATCGCTCATTTTTGGCTGCAACATTTTATTTAGTACCGTAGCTAAGGTATTGCTAACATTTACCTCTTGTTCCCACTGCCAAGATAACGTGCGTGGATCTATTAAGGCTTGGGGTTCTTTCCCTGTCAGCAATACCAACGCTGTTACGGCTAAAGCGTACAAGTCGCTATGAGGGTAAACTGTACCCGTCCGCATCTGTTCGTTGGGGGCATAGCCTACTTTACCTAATAGGGTAGCTGGGGGTGCAGCTTTGCCTGCTTCCGATTGGGCTAACTGCGATACAGTCGCGGCAATTTGCTTGACTCCGCCAAAATCTATTAATACCGGGCGCGAGTCAGAATTTCGTAGTATTAAGTTATCTGGAGAAATATCGCGGTGAATCACACCCAAAGAGTGGATATATTCTAAAACTGGCAAAATTTCTAGCAACAATTGCGCTACATCAGCTTCCGGCAATCGTGGTGGTTGACGGGAGTGAAGTAAAGAAAATAAATTTTTACCTTCTACGTAATCTTGAACTAAAAATAAGTAGCCCTTGCCGTCTACATTGACGCGGAACAATTCGCGAAAACGGGGAATTTGGGGGTGTTGCAGTTGATAAAGTACCCCAGCTTCGCGGGCAAATAATTCTTCAGCTTTTTGTAAAACAGCGCTGGTTTGGACTTGGGGGGCAAATTCTTTTAGCACGCACAATTCATTAAAGCGATTGACATCTTCAGCCAAATAAGTGCGCCCAAAACCACCTTGTCCTAATTGCCGAATAATTCGATAGCGACTGCCTAAAATTAGTCCGCAATAAATACCCTGGGGTTCGGTTGTTGCAGCTATTTGTTCGCCACAACGAAGGCAAAAACGGCTTCCTGACGGGTTTTCATGTCCTTTAGTACAATACTGGGGAGTTGTGGGCGGCATCGGCAGTCAAGAAAACATCACTAATTTTTTATTATCGCCTTTCTAATTGGCTAACTCTATCAAACGAGATCGCTTCCCAAATTTGACCATAAGTATTGGGATTAAGTTTCTTCCCTCGCTGTTGGGGAAACCATTGATAAAACTGGCGATCGATTTGTTGTTTTAAATTATCGCCAGTTTTGTTAGGGGGATAATTGCCCAGTTTGCGCCGGGCGGCGGGAGTTAAATTGTCTAATTTATTGAGCAAATCATCCGCAATCTTGTACCAATCTGTTCTCAAATCCGCGTCTTCTGGGGTAGGTTTCAAACTTCTTCTATTTAATTGTGGATGTTTTTGATAAAAAGCTTCATTTACAGTGGGATTAAAAAACCTCAAAGGAATTTTGAGCGCTTGACGACGGCGGACTAAGTTAGCAACTTGAGCCTCTGTAACGGGTGTAGTCGGCGTAATTGCTGGAACTAAAGACTTTAAAGAACTTAGCAAAGGCAAGGCATTTACAGCCACAATTACTAGCAAACCTGCACTGACAACTTTTAGAGCGATGGGCTTTAGCCAACCAAAACTTGGATTCGCAACAAGAACTTGTGTATTTCCTTGGGGTTGGCTAGTCGGATTTGGCAAGCTTTTTTGTCCGACTACATTAACTGTAGCAATATGAGAGATATTAGTTGTTTCTGGTAAATTGGTAGGCAATTTCAAAGCTTTTGCGACATCCAACGCCGACTCGTAGCGATCGCACTGATTGTAAGCAAGCATTTTTTTTAATACTTTCTCTAGCTTGCCACTAACTTTAATTTCTTTTCCCCAGCGCCAAGTTCCTTTATAGCTGTCGTACAGTTGGTCAGGTTCTTTACCTGTAACTAATACTAGCGCCGTCACCGCCAACCCATACAAGTCGCTACTAGGCGACACTTCACCCGATCGCAATTGTTCTTCAGGGGCGTAGCCTTGCTTCCCCAACTTAGTTAAAACTTGTCCGTTTTGGTTAACATTTGCGGTGACTGATTGCTTTACACCACCAAAATCAATCAGTACAGGAGTGCGATCGCTACTCCGTAGAATTAGATTATCGGGAGAGATATCGCGGTGAATTGTGCCTTGGGAGTGAATATAAGTTAATACGGGGAGCAATTGGCTAATTAAATTAATAACTTCCGCTTCGCTTAGTGGTTTGGGTAAGTCGCTATAAGTTTTGCCTTCAATATAATTTTGGGCTAAAAACAGACCCTCTGCACCCCTGCCCAAGTCGGCGGTAAACAACTCTCGAAATGCTGGTAATTGCGGATGTTTCAGCTTGTAGAGGGCGCTGGCTTCGCGTTCAAACAATGTCTTAGCTTTTGCTAACTGGCTAGTTGCTTGTTCTTGGGGAGCAAATTGTTTGAGTACGCAGCTTTCGTTAAACCGATGCAAGTCCTCAGCCAAATAAGTCCGCCCAAAGCCACCATGTCCGAGGTGTTGCACGATTCGATAGCGACTAGCAAGAATATACCCTGGAAGCAGCCACAAAACTTCGCCGCAACTGGTACAAAAGCCGCTTCCTGACGGATTTACATGGTTTTTGGTGCAATATAAAGGCATAGGTTAAACAGATGAATTAACCAAGAAGGGCGATTACGCAGAGCGTAGCGCCAAGGGCGATCGCATTAAAAGCTAACGTTATACTATCAAGCGATAACGGGTATTAGTAATGTCTAAGCAAATCCAGGATAAACTAATTCAAAAAACTGTAGGTGTTTGTGGAGCAAATGCACGGATTCGAGACACTCGTATTCCTGTTTGGACGTTAGTTTCTTTTTCTCAGCAAGGCGCATCTGAGGAAGAATTACTGAGAAATTATCCAGCGCTAAACTACCAAGATTTAGCAGCAGCTTGGTCTTATTACGAGCAGTATCCACAAGAAATTGACCAATTAATCGATTGCCTCGCCTTATACTGAGCCTAAACGAGGTATTTATGAAATTACTATTGAATAGTATTAGCTTTTTACTAGCTGTAACTTATCCTGTGGCGATCGCGCAACAGGTAGTAGCAACGACTATATCTACTTTTAATACCGCTCAAACAACAAACTCAAATTTACAGAAGGCGCTCAATCGCGGTGACGTAAAGGGCATGGTACCGCAAATAAAAGCAACTTGGGAAAACCAATATGAAACTTACTTTAACCCTCTTTTATCACTTTCAGGAGAGTAAAATCTAGAACCTGCTTTAGCTCAGGATTTTGGCAAAATGACTACAAAGGAAGTCTGATGTGAGAAAATAAAGTTTAAAAGCTTTACATTACAAGCTTTTTCAAGTTTTAGTTTGTTTTTTCCTTACTCAGAGTGACAAAAGAGGGTTAAAACTAACTTTGTTAATCGCACGGTAAGCGATCGCGCTATCTCTAGCACTCTAAGAATTGCCCGCACTACAGGCAAAAAAACCGCCTTAGTTTATTTATTTCCCGGACAACAGCAGCTAGAAATTGTCGTAGTTTTCCCAGGGAGAAAACCAATTCATAAGCGCGTCAAGCAAGCCAATAGTCAAGCATTACAGGCTAAACTCAAGCAATTTAAAAATACTCTTACCATTCCCTCGCAAAGAAATACTAACCGTTACTTACCCGGATCTAAGCAGCTTTATCAGTGGATAATCGCACCTATAGAAGCCGATTTAAAAGCCCAAAAAATAGACACGCTGATGTTTTGCGTAGGTGCTGGTTTGCGGACAACACCCTTAGCTGCTTTACACGATGGTCTGGAACGCCAAGCAACTCCTACGTTCAATTTTGGAATACAAGGTTGCAGTTGAACCAAGTCAAACAGTTGGGTTGGCAAAAAATTCCGGTAGAACTATTAGTATTAAGCGCTTGCGAGACAGCTATAGGCGATCGCGATGCAGAACTTGGTTTTGCTGGGTTGGCGGTAAATGCGGGGGTTAAGTCTGCTATAGCTAGTTTGTGGTTTGTGAGCGATGAAGGTACTTTAGCCTTAATGTCCCAATTGTATAGACAGTTATAGAACATCGCCAATTAAAGCAGAAGCTCTAAGACAAGCGCAAATATCTATGATTAGAGGGAAAGTGCGTTTAGAAAAAGGTCAGTTGCGGACTACCAAAGGTAATATCAAACTCCCGCCTCAACTTGCGAACTTGGGAAAACGAAATTTAGCTCATCCTTATTATTGGTCAGCTTTTACGGTTGTTGGTAGTCCTTGGTAGAAAACCTAGCATTAGGGGCGAATAAGTCGAATAGAAATACCTAGATTATAAGTTTGCCAAATGCGATCGCAACTCAACGCTACTGCGCCTAACGATTGAGCCAATGCCAGACACGCTCTGTCACCGAGAGATAAAGCTGGAGCTTGAAGACGACCCGTAGCAATGGCTTGGTTGTAGTCAAAATCTTGAAACTCTAAACCAATTCCTCTTAAAGTTTGAGCGACTGGCTCTACTGCCAAACCTCGATCGGACAATTTTTTAGCCACTTCTGACCAATTTACCGCAGACATAATACAAGTTTCATTAGTTAAAGCCGCTTGTACTATATCCGCCCCTGGTTCGCTGTTGAGTAACGCTAAAATTGCTGAGGCATCCATAACATAACTACTCATGTCTCGCCTCTGCCCGTCGCTCCTCAATTAACTCATCTACTAAAGAAGTAGAAGAATTAAAGGTGGAACGCAGCCGCCTAAAAACCTCCTCTGGCTGCTCTAAAACGATTTTTCTGCCTTCTAAGCGAACCACCAACTTTGAGCCAGGAACTAAACCTAATTCCTGACGTAAATTTGCTGGAATGACAACTCTCCCCTGCTCATTGACACGTATTATTGCTTCTGTCATGGTGATTAATTAATGTCATTTTGTAGTTATTATGACATTTAATTTAAGAATGCCGAGAATTTAGCGTAGACAAAAATCGTAAATGCGATCGCACTCCCGCCTAGAAATAAATTCCCTGGCTAATAGCCTCAAGTCTACTGAAGTAGACTGAATGTAATTAACTGCCAAACATTTGCAAATTATGTAAACTGGCGTACAATCCCCCTTGTTGCAATAATTCCTCATGACTACCAGACTCAATTAGTTGTCCGCGCTTTAATACAAAAATTCGATCTACATTCCGAATCGTTGAAAGGCGGTGAGCAATAACGATCGCAGTTCGTCCAATTAGCAACTTATCTAGCGCGTCTTGAATTAAAGCCTCAGTTCCTACATCCAAACTCGCTGTTGCTTCATCTAATACTAATATTGGTGGATTGCGAATTGCCGCCCGTGCAAAGGCTAATAACTGTTTTTGACCGCTAGAGAGGTTTGTCCCTCGCTCTCGCAACTGGGTATCGTAAGTTTGGGGTAATTGTTCGATAAACCTGTCTACATTGGTTTTTTGAGCGGCGGAACGAATCTCGTCCATGAAGTAGGTATCGCCCAAGGTGATATTACTTTTTACATCCCCCGCAAATAAAAATCCCTCTTGGAGAATTATCCCCATACGACGACGCAATTCTGATTGCGGTACATTTCGGACATCTATTCCATCTACCAGAATACGCCCCCGGCTAGGTTCGTAAAGGCGACACAGTAGACGAATAATTGAGCTTTTACCTGCTCCGGTTGGTCCTACTAAAGCAATTTTTTCTCCAGGAGCGATCGTAAAGCTCAAGTCTTTAATTATATAATCATCATCTTTGTAGGCAAACCAGACATTTTCAAAGCGAATTTCGCCCATAGATATCATTGAGGCGATCGCACGTTTCCCTTTTTCGGGGTCGCGAATTTCAATTGGTTCGTCTAAAATATCGCTAACTCGCTCTACTGCTGTAAAACCTGCTTGAATAGCGGTAAATTTTTCCGCAAATTGGCGCAGAGGGTCAAATAAACGCTGGGCAAATAAGATGAAGGTAGATAATCGCCCAATATCTAGCTGTTGGCGCAAAATAAATAATCCACCCAACCATAACACAGCGGCGATCGCAACTAAAGCAATCCATTCTAAAGTTGCTGATACGGCGGAGTCGTTGAAAATAGTTACATCTACTTCTTTGATATAGCGCTGGTTGGTAGTGCGAAACAACTGGGCGTTGAATTTTTCCCGGCGAAACAACTGCACTACGTTAATGCCAACAATATTTTCTTGCAAAGTAGAGTTTAGTGCCGATAATTCTTCTCTAGCTTTGTAATTTGCTTTGCGGTACTGCTGCTGGAAATAAACAATCAATCCAGTAATTGGCAATAGCATCAAAACTAGCATCAAAGCTAATTGCCATTGTTCCCTAAACATAAATACGACAATTACCAGCATCGAAAATATATCGCTGACAATGCCAATCGCCCCGGTTGTAAAGACATCTCCCAACGCCTCAACGTCGCTGGTAAGCCGCGTAATCAATTTTCCGACGGGAGTGCGATCAAAAAAACGTACCGCCAAAGATGTAACGCGCTCAAACAAATCGTCCCGAATATCTGCGGTAATTTGCTGCCCTACTTTTTGCACCAAATAGCCTTGAATCCCGGAAAATACTAACCTAATTACAACAGTTAGGAGCAATAATCCTTCTAAAATCCCCAATCCTTGCGCTAAAGGCAGATTTCGCAAAAATTCATAAGCACTTGATTCGTTGCGAATTAAAGATATTGCTTGTCCAATTAAAATAGGTTGCAGCGCCCCAGATATCGCTAATGGTACGAGCAACAACATCGAAATTGACAGCAATCGCCCGTGACGACGCGCATAAGGTACTAACCGGAGGAATAATCGCCAGTCGTTTTCCCTTGGCTGGCGACTTTCCAAAGGCGATGTTGCAGGTGATACGCTAGTCATTTAAAGCCTAAATTTGTAACTTTCTTATTTTTACATTTCCTTCAAGGTAGAAGTCGCCTGTCCCCCTTGTCACCATGCTACAGAATAAACTACTTCTGCCCACTTAAGCTGAGGCAGAGGTTTTTAGTAGCCCTAAAACGTGCTGCTCTAATGAGCAAGCAAGTCCTGAGCCTCCGGGCAAGTTTACAAATTGCCCCAATTTCTGAATATTTAGACTGCCATTCAAATCCGCATCACCAGACCAACCACAATGACCGCATCTAAAAGACTTACTAGACCGATAAGACTTATCCCGCACGGGATGGATATGCAGGCAGTTGTGGCACGTTTTACTCGTGTACCTTGGATGGACAAAAACAAGTTTCACGGCGAACTTAATGCACTTATAAATCAAAAATTGCCGCAACTGGTAGAAGCTCCACGAGTTAGAACGCCTACGCTCGGTTTTAGTTCTAGGCAATTGGTTGGTACGCTCCCTGATTCCGGTCAAGTCTTCAAGAGCAATGATTTGGTTCTGTACTTTAGCTTTTTTAACCAACTGGTAGCTGATTGTATGATACTGTTGGCGAACTTCACAATAGATTCTCAAGTCCAGTAAAATCGTTTTCAATTACCTGGCTGAAGTTACGAAAACACGTTACTTCAGATTTTAATATTAAGTTCGCCAACAGTGTCACTTGCTACTCAAACCCCGTTAGATGCAAGACGATAGAGTTCAGTCTTTTTTGGGAATACTTAGTTTAGCATTACGCTTCATCCATACGGGAAAATGAGTCATCTACTTACTTCTGAACTAACTTCTGCTCAACAGTCCAACTTTCCTGAGTGTTACGAGGAACCGATCCACACACCGGGGTGCATTCAGCCCCAGGGGATACTCCTGGTTTTAAAAGAACCCGACTTCACCGTGGTGCAGGTAAGCGATAATACGGCTGCTTTTATTGATATCGAGCCATACGATCTGCTTGGAAAAAATTTAGATACAATACTTGATTCTCAGCAAATCAACTACTTAAGAGATTGCCTGTCCTACGACAATTTGCAAGACGTAATTCCTCTTGAAATCACCTTGCAGGTTCAAGTTAAAGAGGGATTACAAGCTTTTGATAGCAACATCCACCGTGTAGATGGCGTGCTGATTCTGGAGATGGAGCCTTCCGCACCCTGTGAGGACATTCGTTTTCCCAGCATTTACCATCTGACCAAGACAACTGTGTCTATACTCCAAAGCACTGTAAGCCTCCAGAAACTCTGCCAGATTGCTGTCAAGGAACTACGGAGGTTGACCGATTTTGATCACGTTATGATGTACCAGTTTACCGAAGAATGGCACGGAACTGTAATTGCTGAAGACCGGGTAGAGAGCATCGACTCCTTCCTAGGTCTGCACTTTCCGGCCACCGACATCCCCGAACGGGCTCGCACGCTGTTTAACCTTAATAGAGTGCGGTGCATCGAGAATGTCAACCTTGTAACGGTGCCAATTATTCCTGCCAATAATCCCGTTACCTCGACACCGCTTGATTTGAGCTTATCAATGCTCAGGAGTGTCTCGCCCGTCCACATTGAGTACCTGCAAAACATGGGAGTTGGCGCCTCTATCGCCATAGCGCTTACCAAGAACGGTAAACTGTGGGGACTGGTCGTCTGTCATCACCGGTCTCCCAAACGGGTTTCCTACGAAACTCGTGCCGCTTGCCGCTTCCTTAGTCAGGTTCTGTCTTTAGAGCTGGCGACTAAGGAAGATATTAAGGATTACGAGTATCTCATGAATTTGAAGTTTTCCCAGGCCAAGTTCGTCGAGTATATGTCCCAAGAGGAGAACTTCACCGACGGTTTAGTCAAGTACAATCCCAACCTGCTGGACCTAATTTATGCCAAGGGCGCGGCTTTGTATTTCAACAACCGTTGCACTCTGGTCGGAGAAACTCCTAACGCAGCAGAAGTTGAGCGCCTGGTTAATTGGTTGGACAAACATTCCCACGACGAGATCTTCTGCACAAACTCGCTACCACAGTTGTACGAGGAAGCCGAAGGCTTCAAGAATGTGGCTAGCGGTCTGTTGACAACGCGGCTCTCCAAGGATCAGAAAAACTATGTACTGTGGTTTCGTCCGGAGGTCATCCAGACAGTGAACTGGGGAGGAGACCCCAACCGGCCCGTCGAAGTAGAGGAGGGCAACCTACGCCTGCACCCGCGCAAATCCTTCGCACTGTGGAAAGAGACGGTTCAGTCAAAGTCCTTGGCTTGGAAGCAATGCGAGCTTGATGCGGTTGGCGAACTCAGAAGCGCGATCATTGTCATTGTGCTACGCAGGGCGAATGAGATAGCGAAGTTGAATGCAGAAATGCAAATTGCCTTGGATAAAGAAAAGGAACTGAGTGTACTCAAATCCCATTTTGTGACGATGACCTCCCACGAGTTTCGCACTCCCCTAGCCACTATTTTATCTTCTGCTGATATACTCCAAAAGTATAGTCACAATCTGCGTGAGGAGCAAAAATTTACCCACCTCCAGCAAATTCAAACAAGTGTCAAGCACATGACTCAGCTTTTGGATGATCTGCTGTTAGTTGGCATCGCCACAGCGGGAAAACTACAGTTCGAGCCAACACTGCTGGATTTAATTCGGTTCTGTCAAGCCCTAGTTGAAGAATTAAAACTCATCCATGACAGCTACACAATCACCTTTGCAAATCAGGGTAACTGCACTGCTTACATCGATGAAAAACTGCTGCGACATATCCTAACTAATTTGCTCTCCAACGCCATCAAGTACTCATCCCCAGGTGGCACTATCCATTTTGAGCTTATTTACCAAACGGGGGAAGTAATTTTCCACATTCAAGACCAAGGTATTGGCATTCCTCAAGCAGACCAAGCCCAACTATTTGAAGTTTTCCATAGAGCCAGCAATGTCGGCACAATTTTCGGCACAGGACTGGGGCTAGCTATTGTCAAAAACTCTGTAGACTTACACGGTGGAACCATCATAGTTGCTAGTGAGGTCGGAGTTGGCACAACGTTTACAGTCACGATTCCATTACATAACCCGATAGCAATAGATGACTAAGATTTGGTAGTGCTAAAGAAGTAAGGATTTGTGGTTGTGTTACAAAAAATGGTAGGGTGAAATAATTCGGGGTAAAGACAAGATACGCACAAAATTTATCACGACGTAAAGTTTTGTAACACATTTACTCAGAAGCCTAAATTGGTTGTGCCTCAGATAATGGTGGGGTAAGCTAAAAGGTCATGCCAAGTCCAAGGTTGAAATGCTAATCCCGCACGTTGGGCTGCTGTTGTCTTAAACCGACTGTGCTGCCAAATCCAATTGAAGTAGCTCACGACTAATCGGGTCGTCACCTTAGTTTGTTCCCACATCTTGCCAAACTTGTTTTGTCTACGATGCCAACGTCCGGTTTGTTGTCTGACAATGCCAATGTCAACTGTAGGAGCCGGATTTCGGTAAGTCATAACTTGATATCTTGCACGCTAATCGCAGCCTTTGAATCTAGTCAACTATCTTTTAAGTGTTTTCCCAGCTTGGGGAGTGAAGCGGCATTCTTTATTCTTTAGCCCAATACCTGACTGCCAATTCATGGTTTTTTGTCCAGATTACTGCTTATCCTTCTCAGTATTTATACAGTTGGTCATCACAACCAGAGGACAAAACCCGTGAAATTACTATTCTTAAACCACTTTATCTCCCTTTAAGCTGATTAAACGAGAGCTTTCTGCGATCTTGTATAGCAGTGACACAGCAGCCAGAGATTTCTTCACTGGTGGATGAAATTTAGCAAAGCCTGAAGCTAACGCTGTCTTTAGTTTGCAGTCAAGCTGGAAGTCTCCTCCAAACTTATTTGTGCCTACCTACTGAAAAGAAAATGAAAACAATAAATGTTGTTGATGAATTATTAACTCGATATGCAGTTCATGATGCTATCAGAAGGAAAATCAAGATTTACGCTACGGATCAGACCAAGATTCAAGGCGAGTTAATCATTGAAAACACAAACTACGATGAGCGAGTGTCTGATTCTCTCAACGATTCTCGCTCCTTTCTACCCATTCTTAATGCTGAAATCTATGTTAGTGGCAAGCTGGTAGCTCATACTAAGTTGCGCTCCGACATAGCAGCAGGGTTCCTGGGGTATAGCCACTTTTCCTGAATTAAGGATGATTTTTTAGAACGCAACTTGGTATCAGCATGCCTTTATCTGCATCAATAAGCAGATCATTGCCTATGTGATCGAGGAATAATGCCAGGAACAGTTCTTGAGTCAATGCCTTTAATATCTCATCTACTTGCAGTTCGTAGGGTTCCTACGCTGCTGGTGAAGGCGGGACGCGACTCAACGATTATTCGTTGGTGGGTAACTTAGCAGGCAGAAAATTAAAGCAATGACCCATCCTAACATCGCCACGATAACTACCACCTATAATGTATCTCTTGTTGTCCTTTCAATCGTAATTGCGAGCATCGCCTCTTACACTGCCTTGAACCTGGCTGGGCGAATCACAGTCGCCCAGGGGAGCGCTCGAAAGCTCTGGTTGGTCGGAGGTGCGATCTCAATGGGGGTGGGTATCTGGTCCATGCACTTCATCGCCATGCTGGCCTATGAATTGCCCATACCAATGACCTATGACATTCTAATGGTGCTGATTTCAATGGTGGCAGCTGTTTTTGCTTCTGGACTAGCGCTATTTATAGTCAGCCGTCAGAAAATGGAATGGCTACAGTTGCTGCTGGGAAGCATTTTCATGGGACTAGGGATTGCTGCTATGCACTACATTGGCATGGGTGCGATGCAGGTGGAGGCGATCTCCCAGTACGACCTAAGAGTGGTTGGACTCTCTGTGGCGATCGCGATTTGTGTATCCGCAGTTGCCCTCTGGTTGACATTCCATCTGCGCGCACAGAATACACTAATTGGGAATGTGCGGAAGCTCGGCAGTGCGCTTATTATGGGGAATGCCGTTGCTGGCATGCACTATACAGGAATGGCCGCCGTCAGCTTTCAGCCACTTCCCCTGAATAGCCAGTTTAGGAATGCACCGCCAATCTCGGCAACGGATAATTCTATGCTGGCTTTTGAGATTAGCATGGCGACGTTGGTTATCCTCAGCCTGACGGTGCTTGCTGCCCTTCTCGATCAGCGCATCACTGCCGAAACTGCGAAAGCCGAAGCCCTGCGCCAAAGCGAAGAGCGCTTCCGCTCCCTGGTACAAAACTCATCTGATGTAATTGCAGTTACAGCAGCCGATAGTACCATTTGCTACATAAGTTCGTCCATTAAACAGATTTTGGGTTATGAGTCCGAGGATTGGCTCGGCAAAAAAGCTTTTGAATACGTGCATCCTGACGATCTTGCCAAGGTAGAGAACCTCTTAACGAAAGCCCTCGATTCTTCAGCTACCAACATTACAGCTGAGCTTCGGCTACGGCACACAGATAATTCCTGGCGAGAGTTTGAGGTCATTGCTAATAATCTTCTGGCTGAGCCAAGTATAGCTGGTATCGTCACCACCTACCATGACATCACCGAGCGCAAGCGGGCAGAGGCAGCCTTGTATGAAAGCAAGAGACAGCTTCAAGAGCAGAGTGCGGTACTGATAGAACTGTCAAAGAGCAAGACATTCAGCAGTGGAAGAGACTTGAATGCTGCTATCAGGGAAATTACAACGGCTGCCACCAATACCCTGAAAATTGACCGATCCAGTGTGTGGTTATACAACGGCGATCGCTCAAAGATTCAATGCATCGACTTGTATGAATGGAGCAAAAGTGACCATTCGCAAGGCGTTGAGCTAGCAGCAGTAGACTACCCTGCTTATTTTCAGGCTTTGAAAGAGGAGCGCGCGATCGCGGCGCATGATGCCCACACTGACCCCAGAACCAGAGAATTCTCTGAGTTATATCTTTCTCCCCTTGGCATTACATCCATGTTGGATGCACCAATTTGGTTAAGTGGTGAGATGGTAGGAGTTGTCTGTCACGAACATGTAGGATCTGCCCGCGAGTGGGCATTGGAGGAACAAAATTTCGCTGGCTCCCTAGCAGATTTAGTTTCCCTAGCAATGAAAGCTTACGAGCGCAAGCAGGCAGAAGTTGCCCTGCGGCAAGCGGAGGAGAAGTATCGCAGTATCTTCAAGAACACTATCGAGGGCATCTTCCAGACCAGCATGGATGGTCACTACATCAGTGCCAATCCTGCCCTCGCCCGAATCTATGGTTACGCATCTCCTGAGGAACTGATAGCCAGCCTCTGCAACATTGACCAGCAACTTTATGTTGACTCGAGTCGTCGTGCCGAGTTTGTTCGCCTGATACAGCAGCATGATGCTGTGTCAGAGCTTGAATCGCAGGTCTACTGCAAAGATGGCAGTGTGATCTGGATTTCGGAGAACGCCCGCACTATGCGGGATGTTAGCGGTCAGATTCTAGGTTATGAAGGCACGGTACGAGACATCACCGAGCGCAAGTGGGCGGAGAAAGCACTGCGGGAGAGTGAGAAAAAGTATCGGTCGGTCGTGGACAACGTCAAAGAAGTGATTTTCCAAATGGACACGGCAGGAGTGTGGACATTTCTGAATCCTGCTTGGACAGAAATCACTGGGTTCTCAGTTGACGAAAGCATCGGTACGAAGTTCTTAGATTACGTTTGTCCTGATCACCACCAGCACACTTTAAATCTGTTTCAAGCAGTGATTGAATGCCAAACAGAATACTGCCAAGGTGAAATTCTTTGCTTGACCAAAGACGGTGACTGTCGCTGGATTGAGGTTTATGCGCGAGGGACTCTGGATGCTGAAGGTAATGTCGTCGAAACCTCCGGCACACTCAATGACATCACCGAGCGCAAGAAAGTGGATCGGATGAAAAACGAATTCATCTCCACCGTCAGCCACGAACTACGAACCCCACTGACATCGATCCTCGGCTCCCTCGGTCTAGTTACTGGTGGCGTGGCAGGTGAAATTCCCGCAGCCGCCAAAACAATGATCGATATTGCCTATAAAAACAGCGAACGTCTGGTGCGTCTCATCAACGACATCTTGGACATCGAAAAGATTGAAGCTGGTAAAATGGCTTTCGATCTCCAACCCCTGGAATTGGTGCCGCTAGTGGAACAAGCAATTACCGCTAACCAGGCTTATGGCGAGCAGTTTAATGTCAAATTTAGCTTAGAAAATACCTTAGTCGGCGTGAAGGTGAGTGCTGACAGCGATCGCCTGATCCAGGTGCTGACGAATCTGCTCTCTAACGCTGCCAAGTTCTCCCCACCCAATGACACGGTAGTGATTTCAGTTACGCGTCACAATCAAGCCATCCGGGTGGCAATTAGTGACCGTGGCACTGGGATTCCAGCGGAATTCTGCCACCGGATTTTTCAGAAATTTGCTCAAGCTGACTCCTCAGATACCCGCCAAAAGGGCGGTACTGGCTTGGGATTGAGCATTACTAAAGCGATTGTGGAAAAACTCGATGGGCAGATTGGTTTTGAAACAGAAATCAATGTGGGTACTACTTTCTACTTTGACTTGCCTGAGTGGGATGAGCCAGCGATGACTGGAGTTGATAACAGCAGCCTGCCACCCCAGTTACCTATCCTGATTTGTGAAGATGACACTGATATAGCCACTTTGATCAAGTTACTCCTTAACCGAGCTAATTTTCCGGCTGACATCGCCTATAATGCAGCCCAAGCTAAACAAATGCTGGCGCAAAAGCAGTATGCCATGATGATCCTTGATATCGCCCTGCCAGATCAAGACGGTATTTCACTGCTGCGGGAATTGCGTCAACAAGACAGTACGCGTCAGTTGCCAATCGTAGTGGTTTCTGCTAAGGCTGAACTTGGTCGTCAAGAGTTAAATGGCAATTCGATCACCGTCATCGACTGGCTTAGTAAACCAATTGATCAAACCCGTCTGATAGCAGCAGTAAAACAGGCTACACAGCAGATAGGCAACAAGCCACGTATCCTGCATATTGAGGATAATTCTGATGTGCGTCAGGTAGTCGGGGCTATTTTGCAAAGCGTTGCCGATGTTTACTCTGCCGTGAATCTCCAAGAGGCACAACAGAAACTAGAACAGGAAAGCTTCGACCTAATTCTGCTCGACTTAGGTTTACCTGATGGTTCTGGTCTGGAATTACTGCTACAAATGAACGCCCAGTCTCGACCATCTACCCCAGTAGTAGTTTTCTCAGCCCAGGAACTTGGCACGGGAGCTACGCAGAATCTGGCTGCTGTACTGGTCAAATCCCGGACTTCTAATCAGAAACTACTTGACACGGTTCAAGCATTGATTAAACATCCTACTCCGAATTTGGCTGAACAATCGCTCACAACTAATCAGGAATAACTGGTAAAACCAATGACAACCCCACCTTTAACCCGCATCCTTATGGTAGAAGACGAAGCTGATATTCAGGCAGTGGCAAAAATTGCTTTACAGGCGATCGGCGGTTTCACTGTGGAAATGTGCAGTTCCGGGAGCCAAGCTATTACAACTGCACTTACATTTGCCTCAGACTTGATCCTCCTCGATGTTATTATGCCAGGTATTGACGGCCCGACTACACTCAAAGCTCTACGTGAGCTTCCGCAAACTGCTGACACGCCCGTGATTTTCATGACCGCGAAAGTTCAGCCACATGAAATCACCCACTACAAAGCAATGGGTGCTTTAGATGTGATTGCCAAGCCGTTTAACCCGATGACCCTTTCTGCAACTATCAATAGCATCTGGACTCAGTATCATGGCTAGTTCACCTGACACGGTACAAGCACAACTGAATGCCCTACGTCAGGGATATGCCCAACAGTTGCCGGAAAAAGTTGGTGAAATTGCAGTAGCTTGGAAATCCTTACTTGAACAAGAGTGGAATCACGACGCTCTCAAAACCCTGCACCGCCTGTTCCACAGTCTGAACGGCTCTAGTGCCACCTTTGGCTTTACCGCTGTGAGTAGTGTAGCATCCACGCTAGAAACTTTATTAAAATCCATCAGTGAAAGCGGTGTTCAACTAACAGATGAACAGCTGGTACAAATTAATGCATCTTTGGATGCTTTAAAACAGGCTGCTATCGAATTTAAGCAAAGCGCCCAATCTGGCAAGCTGATTGAGTCTCCAATCTTTAAGTATTCCTCCTTGGAGGCAAAAGATAACAAGCTAGTCTTTCTAGTTGAGGATGACAGGATGCTGGCACAAGACCTTACTGTACAGATCGGACAAAGAGGATATAACGTTCGCAGTTTCCTGCACCTTAAAGAACTGAAGCAAGCTGTGCTAGATACGCCTCCAGCCGCTCTCGTCACAGATATGGTGCTTGCTGAAGGAAGTCTAGCAGGAGCAAATGCTATTTCTGAACTCCAGCAATTAGGACAAACACCATTACCAGTCATATTTATTTCTATGAGAGACGATATCGAAGCGCGCCTTAGCGCCGTCCGCGCAGGTGGAACACACTATTTTACAAAGCCTGTTGATGTCAGTAAGTTAATCAACTCTTTGGATGAGCTAACCACAGATAAACCAAAAGAACCATATCGCATCCTGATTGTTGACGATGATGCTTCGCTGGCTACCTTCTATACCTTAATACTGGAAAAGGCTGGCATGATCGCCGCAACGGTGGTCAATCCTTTGCAGTTGATGGACCCCTTAGTCAATTTCAAACCGGAGTTGATCTTAATGGATGTGTATATGCCAAGTTGTAACGGCATGGAACTGGCAGCCACCATTCGACAGCAAAACGTCTATGCAGGTATCCCTATTGTATTTCTCTCGACTGAATCAAATTTTGATAAGCAGCTAGTGGCGATGAACCTGGGAGGAGATGATTTTCTTACCAAACCAATCCAGCCGAGACATTTAGTGTCGGCGGTGACAGCCCGTGTAGAGCGTGCGCGTAAGCTCAACAAACTCTATCAACAGTTAGAGTCAGCGAATCGAGAACTCCAACACCTAGCTGACTCAGATGGTTTGACTCTGGTAGCAAACCGTCGCCGTTTTGACGAATATCTTGACCAACAGTTCCGGCTGATGGCGAGGGAGAAAGCACCTCTATCTCTGATTCTGGGTGATGTCGATTTTTTCAAAAGTTACAACGACACCTATGGTCATCAGGCAGGAGACGATTGTTTACGACAGGTAGCTAGAGCCATCAGTCGGAGTGTGAATCGTCCTGCTGATTTGGTCGCTCGTTACGGGGGAGAAGAATTTGCGGTGATTCTGCCAAACACACATGCTGAGGGTGCTGTCCAAATTGCCGAGAAAGTCCGCTCTGAGGTCAAAGTTCTAGAAATTGCCCATGCAAATTCCCAAATTAGTAATTGTGTCACTCTCAGTTTAGGAGTTGCTAGCACTCTTCCTTGCGATGAATCCTCCTGTGCAATGTTGATCTCTGCGGCTGACAAGGCGCTCTATCAGGCAAAAGCAAAAGGGCGCGATGCTGTAAGGCTTGCCCCGCCACTCTTCCGCCCAAACGGTGGTGTTGCAAAAAGTCTATGAGGATAGAAATCTCCGAGAGCTAGAGATTAGGGCGAGTCTGCGAACTAAGTTATCCTAGAAAAAAGAGTAAGGAGTAGCGAGTTGATAAAGCAACTTGATAATGGGGGAAGAGGCGATTTAACGGATAAACAGTGGCAGAAGCTGCAACCATTATTGCCACCTCAAAAAGCTCGGTAGTGCGTCAAATAAACGTGGGATTGGTAGAGTAGAGGGGATCTCTCATCTGCAACTCGTCCATGCAATGCCCTTTGTGTGATCATTCTAAAGCCCATAAACACGGCAAGATGCCCAACGGACATCAACGCTATCTCTGTCCTGTTTGCCAACAGACGT
>NZ_JBYCCV010000038.1:0-34285 GCF_057473825.1 Aliterella sp. E5.1 | reverse complement strand
ATCCCTTGAACAGGTAGAAGATGTACTTTGCCAAGGCTTACTTGAACTTTCTTCTAATAGTGAGCGCCTGCGTTCAATGACTTTCTTCCCTCATCTTCAAATACTACCTCTGACCGCAACTTAGTATTACTAGCATAAGACAACACTAACTATCTTCTAAATCTTCCATTTGATCCTTGTTGACAATCTCTGTTGCGCTGGCGAGATGACTATTTATTGTACTGAAACTTTCCGTATAATTTTTTACTAAATCATGATCTACAAGCACGCTAGTCATTTTTAGGTATGATAAAAGGAAATTTTCCTTATAAAATCCATATTTGGAGATTAAACTGAATTTTTCTGTATATCCACCCTTTACGGGGTATTATACGGAATTTTTCAGTAGATTCCTTTACATATTGCCAACAGGGGAATAAATTCATTAGAAGCGATCGCTAAGTTTTAATACTAAAGATATATGGGGCAAATATTCCCTAAAAAGCTATTTGGCGCGATCACACCGTTATCAAGAACAAGGCGGTGCTTTTCAATGCAGAGTGGAAGTTTTATCTTTGTTTCGCTTGCGCCACCAAGAGTCGAGGGAAAAAATATTATATTGACACGTTGCTAGCAAAATAAATAACACAATCCCATAAACAAGTTGGCTTCCGGCGGCTTGCCAATTTTGTACCGATGTGACTCCCATCATCAGCATTATCATTAAAGCAAAAGTCACAACCAAGGCGAGGCGCGTTGCGAGTCCAAGAGTAATTAAAATGCCTACAACTAATTCAATAATCGGTACTAAAAAGGCATTGATGCGTACTAAGGGTTCGGGAAAATAAGAGCCTTCTAAAGTTTTAACGGTTTCTTCAACAAAGCCTGGAATATTGCCAATCTGGGTAAAGCCATGATTGAAAAAATTAACGCCAAGGAGCAATCGCAAGAATAAGTGAGCAAGAGCAAGGTCTTTGGGTTTAAATCCAGCATTTGTTTTGTCTATCACAATAGAGCCTCCGATAGTAATTATTTATGCTTATGCGATCTGCTAACAACTTTTGGTTCTAGCAAATGGCGATGAGGTGACAAAATTAAACGTACCGGGCGATCGCCTAATAAATAAGTTTGCAGCCAAGTCAGCAACACAACCAATTGATTCCGTAATCCAGGCAAATACACCAGATGAACGCCCAACCACATTATCCAGGCGAGGAAACCTGTAAGCTTCCACTTGCCAATTAAGCCGACTCCCGAATAACAACCAACGATCGCTAATCTACCCTTATTAAAATAGCGAAATGGTTTGAGTTTTTGACCGCGCAGTTGCCTACTAAGGTTTCGAGCAACAGCTACACCTTGCTGGAGAGCAACAGGTGCAACACCGCTTAAAGGTTTAGCTAATTTTTCTACATAAGCCGCATCGCCAATCGCGTATACATTCGAGTAATTGAGGGATTGTAAAGTCAGATTAACGCGCAGTTTACCTTTAGTTGCTTTTAAAAGCTCCTCTGACGAGTTGGGAACTGCGGCTTCCAAACCCGCCGCCCAAATTACTGTCGCCGTAGAGATTGTTTGACCATCAGTAAGGTAAACCTCTGTAGCTGAAATTTCTTTGACGCGGGTTTGCAAACGAACATCAACCCCTAGTTTTTGCAAATATTTTTGGGCAACGCGACCAAGTTTAGGCGGAAATTCTGGGAGCAAGCGATCGCCCGATTGCAATAAAATCAGCTTGACTTCGCGCATATTTAAGCTGGGATATTCTCGACGCAGCCGACAGCGTAACAACTCTACAAATGCGCCAACAATTTCTACTCCCGTTGCGCCACCACCAACAATTGCAAAGGTGAGTAAGGGTTGGCGGCTTGGGGGTTCAAGTCGGGAAGCAGCTTCAAAACAAGAGAAAATACGATTTCGCAGCGTCACAGCTTCTGCTAAGGTTCGCATAGGCAAGGCAAATTCTGCCGCTCCTTCAACCTCCAAATACTGCGTTTGACTTCCCGTTGCCAAAACTAAATAATCGTAATGAATATCTAAGCTGTCTGTGCGGATAACTTGCTCTGAAAAATCAATTTCTTCGACTTCTGCCATGAGAAAATGACAACGGCGGGAGCGACGCAAAATAGTCCGTACTGGATACGCGATGTGTTCGGGTTCCAACTGCCCTGTGGCTACTTGGTACAGCAATGGCACAAAGGTATGATAGTTATTGCGATCGATAAGTAAAACTTCTTTGCCAGAACGAGCCAAAGATTTCGCTGCTTGCAGACCTCCAAACCCAGCACCAATAACAACAATTGGAAACTTTTGGGGCATTACCGAGGGGTGTAGATGCGATCGCCCATAATTCATATTTATCGATAATCTTAGGTCAACTGGCTTAAATGTTAGCCAAATTGCTTGAATATTGCCGTAAAATCAAACTACTTTGCCCGGTAGGTATGCCAAATTTTTGAACTATAAATACACGCAATCAACCACACCAATCCGGCGGCGTATCCGGCAATGATATCAGTGGGCCAATGCACTCCTAAGTACAGCCGACTAAAACCAATAGCTGTAATCAATAAGATAGTTAAGCTAATAATCCATCCTCGCTGGCGGCGGTAACGAGTTGCAAATATATAGCCAATGAAGCCGTAAATTACCATCGACACCATTGCATGACCGCTAGGAAAGCTGTAGTGACCTACATCTACCACGCGTTCCCATAAAGCTGGGCGATCGCGGCTAAATAGTTGTTTGAGTAGTACATTGAGTCCAATTGCGCCAATAGCTGCGATCGCCAAAGTTGTAGTTTCCGATCTCTGGTTGCGTCGTGATAGCCAAATCCCTAAAATCAAACAAATAATTAATAATACTAAGGGGTCGCCTATAGTTGTAATGCCTAACATCGCTATATCTAATAGCGGGGAGTGCCAGCTTCTTACACTCAATAAGATATTTGTATCAAAAGTATAGCTTTCTGCTTCTAAAACTTCCTCAGCAATTTGGGCAAATACCCACAAAGCAAAGGCTGCTAGTAATAAGCCGCCGATTCTAACTTTGAGCAAAAGGGAAAATAATCGCGATCGCACTATTTACCTTAAGTAAAGCTTTCCCAGACATTCGCCACCAGGTCACTGAGCCACTGACGCTGTTGCATATCTAATAAACTATCATCAGCTAACAACTGCGCGGTTAATTGCTCCAAAGATTGCCCTTTAGCACTGACAATTTTAATTACACCAGCGATCGCTGCGGCAACCATTTCTTCGTCAATGGGCTTTTGGTGGAGGGCAACAATTTCTTGAGGACTAGCGGGGATTGGGTAAGCCATGGCGTAACGTTAAAAGTAGAAGTATTTTAATAAACTTAAGGTAATTGTAAACTTTTTTAAACAAATTCTCATTTATCTTGTAAGGGAAGTGTAGCGCAATCTGTAGCTTTGTCAACTCTGCCTTTCTAAGTAATTCACTAGGAGTTAAAATCGCCAAATGAAAGAAATCCTCTATATAGAAATTCCTACACCAGAAACCGCCAGTGTATGCCAGTGGTTGTACGAGGAATGGCTACCTCTGACTGGAGAAAAAGTAACTACCCCTGTAGGAGTAAGATTGCAGATAGCTAAGACTACACTTTCTACCTCAACTATTCCCCAAACACCTCCAGAACTTTCAATTTTTACTTGGACTGTACAACGCACGACTTATTTAAAAGTATTTCGCATGGGCGAAGTTTTCCCGAACGAGCAAAAAATCCTGTCTCAATTGACCAATCAATTGCGCGTCAAGTTTCCCCAGCAATACCCCGAACCACCAAGTATCGATTTAGCTAGTCACAACATTTTTGAAGCTTTAGCACCGTACTACCCGTTAACGGCGAAGTATTTTCAAAAAATGCCCAATGGCGAAAAGGATCTTCAGCGCGTCTACTGGTGGGAGCAAAGGTGGCGTGAAGGAGTCCGTAAAGACGAGCAGCCTAAGCAGGTAGTATTTTCTCATCAAGGACAAGAGCAAAAGCCTGAATACGATTTAATTTATATTGGCGGTGCGTTGGGAGTAATTCACGCCGCCGTAATGGCACAGTTGGGCTACCGAGTATTGCTGCTAGAACGCCTACCTTTTGGCAGAATGAACCGGGAATGGAATATTTCACGCTCCGAGTTGCAAAGCTTGATTGACTTGGGTTTGCTAACCTTCACTGAAGCTGAAAGTATTATTGCTAGGGAATATATTGACGGATTTAATAAGTTTTTTGATGGTAATAATCCTAGTCGCTTAAAATCGGCAGTATTGCATACTCCGACAGTATTAAATGTCTGCTTAGAATCAGAAAAATTGCTGCAATTGTGTGGCGAAAAGCTCAAGGCTTCTGGTGGCGACATTTGGGATTTGACAGAGTTTATACAAGCAGATGTTGACCAGTCCCAAGTTACAGTTACCGTCAAAGATTTAAAAAACTTTACAGAACGAAAAGTAAGTGGACGTTTATTAGTGGATGCAATGGGAACCGCCTCGCCAATCGCCTGGCAATTGAATGGCAAAAGAGCCTTTGATAGCGTTTGCCCCACTGTAGGAGCCGTTGTTGCTAGTGGTTTTGAGCCTGGAGTATGGGATAGCAACTATGGAGATGTGCTAAACAGTCACGGCGATACTTCGCGGGGAAGACAGTTGATTTGGGAGTTGTTTCCGGGATCTGCGGAAGAATTAACTATTTACTTATTTCACTACCATCAAGTAAATAAGGCTAATCCCGGCTCATTGCTAGAAATGTACGAAGACTTTTTTACAATTTTGCCAGAGTATCGGCGCTGCGATTTAGATAAATTGGTGTGGAAAAAGCCGACATTTGGTTATATTCCAGGGCATTTTAGTAGCGATAGTCGCGATCGCACCGTAGCATTTGACAGGTTAATTGCGATCGGCGATGCGGCTTCTTTGCAGTCTCCCTTAGTATTTACGGGTTTTGGCTCATTAATCCGCAATTTGGGGCGTTTGACGGAGCTATTAGACACAGCTTTACAGCATGATTTACTAAGCGCGAAGCACTTAAATCAAATTCGCGCCTACCAAAGTAATAGTGCCGTTACTTGGCTATTTTCTAAAGGCATGATGGTTCCCACCGGGAAATACTTACCACCGCAAAGAATCAACTCGATGCTCAATACCTTTTTTGGGTTATTAGCCGACGAACCCCTAGAAGTAGCAGATAACTTTATTAAAGATCGATTTACTTGGTTTACCTTCAACCGATTGGCGCTCAAAGCAGCTTTCAAAAACCCCGCATTGTTACCTTGGATTTGGGATTTAGCAGGTGCTAAAGATATTTGGCGTTGGCTGGGAAATTACTTAAATTTTGGCATTCATGCCTTAATTAGTTCCATGTTTGCTAGTTGGTTTCCTCAATTAATTCGCCGCTTCCAGCCTTGGTTAGAACCTCGTTTTCCGGCATTATGGTTCAAGTTGCTCAACATTAGTTATGCGCTAACGGCGGGATTGGGACAACCTTATACCAATTTACGCGGCGCGGTGACACCCATAGATAAAAGGGAAGCAGAATTAAGTAGCCAAAACTTTAATTATTAGGGTTGTTGAGTAGAAATG
Organism: Aliterella sp. E5.1; assembly: GCF_057473825.1. Classification (NCBI taxonomy): domain Bacteria; kingdom Bacillati; phylum Cyanobacteriota; class Cyanophyceae; order Chroococcidiopsidales; family Aliterellaceae; genus Aliterella; species Aliterella sp. E5.1. The sequence goes on along the minus strand of NZ_JBYCCV010000038.1, from coordinate 28,718 downwards.
CGATCGCACTGCTTTCTTCAAATTACTAAAGAGTGTCAGTACGGATACTGCCATCGGGCATGATAGTTTGGTCGAAAATAACTTCGGTTTTACTTCCAAAGTACGAATCTCTAGCTCCAGTAAAATCAACACGAGTAAGTCTCCCGTCCATCGGCTGACTTTCTTCTAGTCTAGATTCTCTGAAGATAGTCCCCGTAAGATCGCATTTAGATATCCCAGTTTGAAAGAAAATAGCTTTGGTAAAGTTAGCGCCTTCCAAATTGACTCTTTCAAAACCACTTTCTCCAAAATTAGCTCCAGTGAAGTTGGCGAAGCTCATATCACAATCCAAAATTCCAGTATCACCGAAGACGGCACCCGTAAAATCAACATTTCTGAAGATACCGCCATGAAGATTCTGGGCAGAAAATCTGCACTTACTCATATTCGCCCCAGAGAAATCGCTTCCTTCAACAATGATTTTGCGCGTACCAATTTCTCTACTACGGAATTGCAGTCCAGACAAATCGAGTTCGCGAAAGTCTCGCTCGCCAGCAGCCTATCTATCCAACAATTCAACAGCAGTAATCTCCGCCATGATAGTACATCTTTACTAAACACTTTCTATTCTACTGCTCAAAGCTTCTGGCACAATACTACACCCATTAACCTCAATAACGTGGGGTTGTGGAGTGGAAATGCGATCGCACTATAACTTGGCGCTCGTACATAGTGGTTGATACCAAAAGGTTTTCACTTTTTTATTTGCAGTAGAAACTCTTAGTTATTTAATAAGTTGTTGAAGTTCTGCAATCGATAGTATTGACAACTCAACACCTGAAAAGTCTGAAATATCGCGAGTTACGATCGCGTTAAGTTGATTTATTTCGGCACAAGCGAGTTGCACCCCATCTTCAAAATCTTTAAGATTGCATTCTAAAGCGCGTCTAACAACGAGGCTATCGACCGAACAAATTACTAATCCTGTTGAAAGCCTGGTGATTGCTTCAATTGCTTGTTGTCTTCCTTGAGCCTTCCTGACAATGTAAAAAATATTTGTGATGGTTGTTGCTGCAATAAATCCTTGGATTTCTGTTGTTTCAACCAATTCAAAAAGTATTAGGGCTGATTCTACAAAAGGCTCCCTATTTAAAATTAAATCTAAAACAATATTAGTATCAATTAAAACCTTCACTATTGATACTTTTGCTGTAAATAATTTGTATAATCTTCTTCAATTTCCTTGTCAGTCAAAGGTATTGAGGTTCCAGTGGCAATTCCTCGTAGTCCAGTTAAAGTCCCTTTGGGAATTTTATTAGCTGGTGGGACTACCTTGGAAATAGACTGGGTTTTTTGCTTAAGAAACTCTACAAAATCTAATACTTCATTTACTTGCTCTGTTGGCATTGTTTTGACGATCTCGTAAATTTTTTCTGGTGCTTCCATGTTCTTAACTTTTTCAACATAAGTAAAAAAATCTATTCTAACTTTTCAAACCTTTTGGCAATACACAACCCCCATCAACGTGCGCCTATGGAGTGGAAATGCGATCGCGCTGTATAGTATTTAAAGCGATCGCACTGTACCAAAACTACTTAAGATTGTGAGAACCCTTAGAAATTCGCTCTTGTTGTTCGGGAGTGAGCCAACTAGCTCTCGAAAACTGACTTTGAGGGGATAAATACTCACCACGGATAGCGTTGTATTCCAATATTTCTCCAGTTTCAATGTGATACATCCAACCGTGAAGCTCAATTTCACCTTTATGCAGTTTGGAGTGAATAGCTGGATAAGTCCGCAAATTTTCTATTTGAGTAAGCACATTCTCCTCAATAGTTGCCTGCAATAACTGTTCGCCTTCATAATGCTGATAATTGTCCTTAACCGTGCGGCGCGTCGCTTCAGCGTGTTTGAGCCATTCGTAAACTAAAGGCATATCTTCCTCTAATTTATTCAACTTTAATAGCCCTTTCATCGCTCCACAATGAGAGTGACCACAAACAATAATTTCTTTAATTCCCAAAGCTTGCACGGCATATTCTACCGTCGCTCCTTCCCCGCCATTAGCCGCGCCATAGGGCGGAATAATATTACCCGCATTGCGGATAATAAACATTTCTCCTGGTTCACTTTGGGTAATTATATTGGGATCGATTCGCGAATCTGAGCAAGTAATAAACAATACTCTCGGATGCTGCCCTTGCGAGAGCAATTCAAACATCTCCCGGTGGGTTGTTAAGTAATTGGTTTGAAAGCTATGTACACCTTGAATTATCTTTTTCATTTTGTTTTCTTGTAGTTGGTGCAGTGCCTTAAGAATTTTTAACTATTTGCTTCAAGCAGTTGAGACGTAATCAATCGATCCATCCACCCTTCTAAATAAACTTGATTGGCTTTTTGGTGTGCCGGATCTTGGCTATCTAACGGGTAAGGCATTAGTCCTAAAATGGCGGCGGTGGTGACGCAAAACATTGATTTTTGGAAACTGATACAAATTTGCACCCGCAAATCATCTTCTCCCCGGCGGCTGCGATCGCGATAAAGCTCGCGGAGGTAATCTGGGAGATAATGACGCATATCTTGCATCAACAATGTCGGAGGTATGCCCGAACCGCCAATGGGCAAGGGGTCGGCGTAAAGAGCGCCATAATCAAATCGGCTCAAGTCAGGAGAAATTTGATGGGCTTGGGCGTTGTAAGAAACCGTCCCCGAAAACGGCGTACCGCGAAAGAAGATTGCTTCTACATAAGGCACGGCGGTATCTGCTAAAAATGTTATCCCCGCCGACGCTGGAATAATGTCATAACTGCAATTATTGAGCTTAACAGTATAAGTAATCGGCAAATTCGCCGCCGAGACTAAGCCAGCTTTGATATGCTCTACAACTTGGGGAATCGATTGAATTTCACCTCTATCAAACAAGTCGCTCAAACTTAAAAACATCTCGCTCATTACCCGCCAAAACTGCCCCAGAGCGCTGTAATAAACTTGTTGACGCACTTGTTCGGGGAGAAAATCAGGGAAAAGTTGATGCAATCCCAGCATCAACGGATTGCGCTTAAATCTTGCCGCAATTGCTTTATGACTATTTGCCATAAATTCCGGCGAGTCTAAATACTTATCTAAACCGCCGCCACCATGCCAAAGCATCCCTTTCATGCAGTATTCGGCATATTCGTAATTAATGCGATCGCCCCACCAATGTTTCAGCAACTTTTTTAAGGAAACATCACCATTGAAGTATTTAAAAAAGGGAAAAAGCAGCAAAAATTGATGCTCGGAAATGTATAGCAAATTTTTGTAGTAAGCTTCTAGCACGATACCGTAGCTTTTCAAAATGCCGACTACATCTAATACATTTTCTTCACTATCCTTTAGCAAGGCTTCCCCGGTTTTTAGCCGTTCAATATACGCCGCTAAGGGATGACTAGATTTTGAGGTTGTAGTATCGATCATTGATGATTCTCATCTAAAACGGTGTGACGGCTAACAATTGCTGCGGGTGTAGGCATAAAAGTATTTGTTGTAGTTTCACTCCAGCGCAGCATCCAAGCAGGTTGCAGCCCAAATATGACGATCGCCCCAGCTAAAATCATTGCTGGGGTGCGATCGAACCAACCTACTGGGGGCAAATTTAGCACCTGGGTAGAAAGACGACCAAAAAAGACGCGGTTAACTAATAACAAAAAGTAAACGGCGGTTAAACCCGTACCAATCATGCACAGCAATGTTTGAGTAGGAAAGACGGCAAAACTACTGCGAAATACCAAAAATTCAGAAATAAACCCTACCATTCCAGGTATACCCGAACTTGCCATGACTCCCAATACCATTAAGCTGCCAATTAGAGGTAAACCTCGTTCGGGATTCAACAAACCGCGCAAAGTATCTAAGTTGCGAGTGCCAGTTTTTTGATAAACTACGCCGACCAATAAAAACAGCAAAGCAGAAATTAGCCCATGACTAACCATTTGAAAGACGGCGGCGAGTAGGCTCAATGGTGTAGCTGTAGCCGCAGCCAGTAGCACAAAGCCCATGTGAGCAATCGAGCTATAAGCTACCATCTTTTTCATATCTGTTTGGGCGATCGCTGTAAAGGCTCCATACAGCACGCTCACCACTGCCCAGTTTGCAAGTATCGGCGCTAAAACTGTCCAAGCTTCGGGAAATAAACCTAAGCCAAAGCGCAATATTCCATAAGTGCCAAGTTTTAATAAAACTCCTGCTAATAGTACAGATACTGGGGTTGAGGCTTCAACGTGAGCATCGGGTAGCCATGTATGCAGGGGAACTAAGGGAATTTTGATCCCAAAACCAATCAAGATTGCTCCCAACAGTATCAATTGCTGTCCAATCGGCAAAGCTTGCGACAGTAAGGGCTGATAATCAAAGTTGGTTGAACCACTCAGCCAAGTTAGTCCTAAAAATGCTGCCAGAATTAAGATGCCAGAAATAGCTGTATAGATAAGAAATTTTGTTGCTGCATAACCGCGCTTTTCCCCTCCCCAAATAGCAATTAGTAGGTATAAGGGAATAAGTTCTAGCTCATAAAATAGAAAAAACAGCAGTAAGTTATCAGCCAAAAAAGCGCCAACTACGCCCGTATTTAACAGCAACAGCAAAATGTAGTACAACCTTGGACGGCTTATAGCTTTATCACTGCTATAAATTGCAATCCAAGTGAGCAGACTATTTAAAACTAGCAAAGGTAAAGATAGACCATCTACCCCCAATTGATAGCGCAGTCCAATGGAGTCTAACCAGGGTATAGATTCAGTAAATTGCAAAGCTGAGTTAGTAATGTCAAAATTGCTGCCAATAACAATTGTCCAGCCAAAAGAAAGCGCGATCGCAATTATTGCTCCTGTGCGGAAGCGATTGGGGTTCGCGTCTTGTGGCAATAAACCAATAATAATCGCACCTAATATCGGTATCCAAATTAAAGCACTGAGCATCGTTTTCCTAAAATCCCCACAACAGATATCGCGTCAAAAATAAACCCAATAAACCAACACCAACAACAATTGTCAGCATATAACCTTGAGACTGACCCGATACGCTGTACTTCAAGCTTTCGCCACTAAAAATAGAAGCTAAACCCACAAAGTTTACTGCTCCATCCACAACATAACGGTCAAACCAATTGCTAAATCGCGAGATTTGATTGACAGCAAAAACTATGCTCACGCGGTACAGTCTATCGATGTAAAAGTCATAACCTAGCAAGTCTTGTACCACTCGCCAAGGCAATTGTAGCGATCGCGACCAAGCTTTATGCAGATATACCGTAGCTCCAATCGTGCAGCCAATGGCGCTAGATAAAAGTAGCATCACTACCGAAGGCTTATTAATGTATTCCCAGGTTGGTAGCAAAAACAAGCGCTGCAACATCAAGGGAACTAATAGATTGACAATTATTAAAGACACCATGGGGACAGCCATTTGCCAAGAGACTTCTGGTGTCCGCCGCGTCTTCGGTTGTGGGGGACCTAAAAACACCAGTCGAAATAAGCGAGTCAAACTTAAAGCCGTTAAAGCATTGACTAAGAGCAAAATCCCCACCAGCCAAGGTTGATCTACCCACAAGTAGTTAGCTACGCCTAATTGGAATGCCCAAAAACCACCCAAAGGTAGTAGTCCAATCATTCCTGCCGATCCAACAATAAAGGCTGTAGTTGTAGCCGGCATCCGCGACCACAAACCGCCCATTTCGGTCAAGTCTTGGTTGGTAGTGGTTTGAATAATCGAGCCGACACTCATAAATAATAAGGCTTTAGAGATCGCATGAGTAAATAGCAACATCAAAGCAAAAGCCGTCCATTGTTCGCCTACGGCAATAAATACTAGCCCCAAGTAAGCGCTGGTAGAGTGCGATAAGGCACGTTTAATGTCAATTTGAGCGATCGCAACTAAAGAAGCACCGATCGACGTTACCGTACCAATAACTACCAATGTTGCCAAAGCCAGAGGCGATAGACTGACAATTGGCTGGAGGTCAATTAATACATAGGCTCCGCAAGCTACTACTACAGAGTTTCGTAAAATTGACGCAGGGTTTGGTCCTTCCATTGCTTCATCTAGCCACAAATGCAGAGGAAATTGAGCGCATTTACCGATAGAACCAGCAATTAACGATAAACCTAATAGGTTAGCCGTCAAAGGCGATAAGTTGGCGGTTTTTGCCCACTCATACAAATCGGGATAATCTAAGCTTCCTGCCATCGTTGCTAAGGCGACAACTCCCATTAGTAGTAAAATATCCCCCACCCGCTTGGTTAAAAATGCGTCTCGTGCGGCGGTTACAACCAATGGTTGAGCGTACCAAAACCCTACCAATAAATAAGTTGATAAAGTCAGCAATTCTAGTAGTACATAAGTTAAAAGCAAAGAGTTACTAATAGCTAGTCCGCTCATCGCCCCTGCAAAAAATCCCATCAGTGCAAAGAAACGCCCTAAAGCCCAGTCTCGCTCCATGTACCCCAGGGCAAAAAGCTGAGCTAAAAGACTTAATCCCGTCACTACTTCCAGAGCGCCCACATTTATCGACGAGATATCTACACTCAACGTCAAGTCCAGGTCTGCAACCTTCAACCAGTGAAAAACCAATACTAACGGTTGGTGATGCCAAGTTAAAGGAAAAATTAGCGTACTATGTACAAACGCCAAAACCGTCATTAATAAATTAACATAAGCCGCAGGTCGCGGTCCCGTACGGCGGATGATGCCTGTAGACCAAGGAAGGGTCAATACAGCGCCAAGCAAGCCATAACAAGGAATCCACCAACCCACTTGTAGGAGGAACTGAGCCATCGAAATTACCATTGAAATTTAAGTAACAATTGCACCCTCTAGAACTTCACCTAAATAGTCCCAGGGAACTTAGGAAGATATATAAAAAAGTTGAGATTTTGTCAAAGATCCTTTTATCGCCTTAATCCTGCTATTTCTTCATATTAGAGCTTTCAGTCCGCAAAATAATTCCTTAAGCTATAAGCTTTATTTATCAGGATTCCTTTACTAAACTTATTTTATGATTTGTTAAGTTTATCAATTGTCTGCGCGATCGCTTCATTTCTCTACAAGTTGCGATCGCCGATCCTTAAATAAGCATATTTTATGACTGATATTTATACTTATCATTAAAAATTATATTGTCAAAGTAACAGCCGTCACTTTATTCTTAAGGTCAGCACCCTAAAGAGCTTTGCTAAAAAATAAAAATGGCTATCCTCGTGAAAATTTTCATGAGGTGAATTGCCATGAAATATTAGTGTCAAAGACTCGTACAATGGTAAGGATAGGAGAATTCAATGCCAATAGCTGTCGGAATGATTGAGACTAAAGGCTTTCCTGCGGTAGTTGAAGCCGCAGACGCAATGGTCAAAGCAGCCCGCGTGACTCTTGTGGGCTATGAAAAAATCGGTAGCGCTCGTGTCACCGTAATAGTGCGAGGAGACGTTTCTGAGGTGCAAGCCTCGGTAGCCGCCGGAGTAGAAGCAGCCAAACGGGTAAATGGTGGGGAAGTATTATCTACTCACATCATCGCCCGTCCGCAGGAGAACCTTGAGTATGTTCTCCCGATTCGTTACACCGAAGAAGTAGAACAGTTTCGACTGTAAATAAGGTAGCTGAAATTTCGCCAAAAATCAGCGCATTTAGTACAAAATCACCAAAAAATTATCTAAGGATTAAAACTCATGGCAATTGCCGTTGGAATGATCGAAACTCTAGGGTTTCCCGCCGTTGTTGAAGCCGCTGATGCTATGGTTAAAGCAGCGCGAGTTACCCTTGTAGGTTACGAAAAAATTGGTAGCGGTCGCGTCACCGTTATCGTTCGGGGAGACGTTTCTGAGGTGCAAGCCTCGGTAGCCGCCGGAGTAGACAACGTTAAAAGAGTTAACGGCGGTCAAGTATTATCTACCCACATCATCGCCCGTCCTCATGAAAACCTTGAGTACGTCCTACCTATCCGCTACACCGAAGAAGTAGAACAATTCCGCGATAGTGTCAGTGGCAGAGCGCTCCATTCCGGTCCCTATACTAGACCATAAATGCAAATTGCCAAAGTCCGTGGCACGGTAGTTAGTAATTATAAGGAACCTAGTCTTAGCGGCGTAAAGTTCCTCCTACTACAACTTGTAGATGAGGAGGGACGTTTACTCCCAGAATACGAAGTGGCAGCCGATTTCGTGGGGGCAGGGCTAGACGAATGGGTGCTTGTAAGTCGTGGAAGTGCTGCCCGTCAAGTTCAAGGGAGCGAGATGCGTCCGGTAGATGCCGCCGTAGTGGCGATTATTGATACTGTCAATGTTGACAATCGCTCTCTATACAACAAAAAAGACGAATTTCGCTAAACGACTTGCTTTAAAGTGCGATCGCGCTTTAGACCAGCATTAAGTTTTTAATTTGGAGAATATACTTATGGCAAAGCGTAGTTCCGCAGCCCCCCCTACCCCTTGGTCGAAAAGCCTGACGGAACCAAAAATTGACAAGAGCGCCTACATCCACTCTTTTTCAAATATTATTGGGGATGTGCGAATTGACAGCAATGTCATGATTGCCCCCGGAACGTGCATCAGAGCCGATCAAGGCAATCCTTTTTACATCGGAAAAAGTACAAATATTCAAGATAGCGTAGTAATTCATGGTTTAGAGGAAGGACAAGTTGTCGGCGATGATAATAAGTCTTACTCTGTCTGGATTGGGAGTAATGCCTCAATTACCCATATGGCATTAATTCATGGTCCAGCCTACATTGGCAATAATTGCTTTATTGGCTTTCGCTCGACAGTATTTAACGCCCGGATTGGTGAAGGCTGTATCGTCATGATGCACGCTGTGATCCAAGACGTGGAAGTTCCCCCAGGGAAGTACGTACCTTCCGGAAGCATCATTACTACCCAACAGCAAGCAAACCGTCTTCCCAACGTCCAAGAAGCGGATAGAAATTTTGCAAACAATGTAGTAGGGGTGAATGAAGCTTTGCGAGCAGGCTATCACTGTGCCGATGATATTGACTGCATCACGCCGCTCAAGGAAGAACTAAATAGAACATATGCCTTGAGTCCAACAGATTCCAAAAGTAGTATTAATAATCAGGAATATCAAGAAATGGGTGTAAATAGAGAAGTAATGGAACAGGTGCGCGATTTACTGGCTCAAGGCTATCGCATAGGCATGGAACACGCCGACGAGCGGAGATTTCAAACAAGTTCTTGGAAAAGCTGTGCCACCATTCAATCAAGTCGAGACTTTGAAGTATTTTCCGAAATATCATCTTGCTTAGCAGAGCATAGCGGCGAATACGTGCGAATTATTGGCATTGATACCAAAGCCAAAAAACGGATATTAGAAGCAATTATTCAAAGGCCCAGCGATCGCCCCGGTAGCGATAATGGTAGCAGTACCCGCTCTAATAGTGCCAATAGTTATAAGCCAAGTAGCTATAGCAGTGCCAGTGGTAGCAACGTATTACCTGCCGAAGCTATAGAGCAAGTCCGCAACCTTTTAGCTCAAGGCTACCGTATCGGTACAGAACACGCCGACAAGCGCCGTTTTCAGACTAGCTCGTGGCACAGTTGCAGCCCGATTGATACCAATCACGAATCCGATGCGATCGCAGCTTTGGAAGAATGTATCGCCAATCATGGCGGCGAATATGTACGGATGATTGGGATTGACCCCAAAGCCAAGCGTCGGGTTTCAGAAACAATTATTCAAAGGCCCGATGGCAACAACAATATTGCACCTTCGACAAGCAGCTACAAATCTACCGCTAGTAGTAGTTCAAGCCGTAGCACGTCAGCTACTAGCGCCAAGCTTAGTCCCGAAGTTGTCCAACAAGTAAGCCAACTGCTTTCTCAAGGCTGCCAAGTTAGTACAGAATACGCCGACGAGCGCAGATTTAAAATAAATTCCTGGCAAAGTGGTGGGGTAATTCAAGCTCATCGTGACGCGGAAGTCATTGCTGCTTTAGAATCTATCATCGACGAACATAGCGGCGCGTACGTGAGGCTAATTGGCATCGATCCTAAAGCAAAACGTCGAGTCTCAGAACTACTAATTCAACGACCGGGTAAATAAGACGTATTACTTTCCAAGCATATCTGCTGATTTCTATTCCATCCCAGAGACTGTATTTTGATGAAGTTCCCCCCCTTACAACCCATTAGCAATACTCACTATTATGTTAATGGCGATGTGACAATTCACCCCGGCGCAGCGATCGCGCCAGGGGTTCTCCTGCAAGCCGATCCGGAGAGCCAGATTATAATTGGAGCCGGAGCTTGCGTAGGTATGGGCGCAGTTTTGCACGCCCACCAAGGAGTTTTGGAAGTAGGGGAAAGCGCAAACATTGGTACGGGGGTATTAATTGTTGGCAAAGGCAAAATCGGTACTAATGCTTGCATTGGCTCGATGACTACAATCTTTAATAACTCCGTCGAGTCTGGGGAAGTTATAGCCCCAGGTTCTTTGCTAGGAGACTCTAGCCGCCCAGAGGAGGCTCAATCAATAGAAGCAGAAACTGAAGTAGCGCCTTCAAATGGTCAAGTAGCCGAGCCTGTAGTAGAAAAACCTAAAGTAGCGCCTTCAAACGGTCAAATAGCCGAGCCTGTAAGCGCCAACAACACCCCCTCTGAGGCGGCCTTAGAAGAAGAACCTGTCGTCAAGGTAAATCCAGTTTATGGAGAAGATAGCCTCAACCGATTGCTATCAACGCTATTGCCTCATAGGCAAGCCTTAAATCACCCCTTAGACAATCATCCCAACAGCAGTTAGGTAGCTCATCCAATGGTTTTAATTGAGGTTTAGAATGGAGGGAAACAACCAACAATACTTGCAAGATTTTAGAGACAAAGCCCTAGGGTTGGTATCGACTCGCAGTTTTCCGGCGATCGTGCGCGTTGCTGACGAAATGCTCAAATCGTCAGAAGTAACTTTAGTTGGCTACGAAAAAATTGGTAGCGGTCATTGTACGGCGATCGTGCGTGGCGGAATTTCTGATGTCCGTTTGGCTGTAGATGTCGGTTCAGAAATCGCTCAGCAATTGGATCAATTGATATCGAGTTTGGTTATCGCTCGACCTTTGCCGAACTTGGAATTAATTTTACCTATTGGTATTCGTTTAGCTCAACTTACCCAGAGACAAACAGGTAGCAGCCTCAGCAATCAAGCCATTGGTTTGGTCGAAACAAGAGGGTTTCCGGCAATGGTAGGGGCGGCGGATGCTATGCTCAAAGCCGCAGATGTGCAACTATCGGCTCATGAATTTATTGGTGCGGGGTTGTGTACGGCAATTATTCGCGGCTCGGTGGCAGATGTGGCGGTGGCGGTGGAAGCCGGAATGCGCGAAGCTAGGAAGATTGGAGAATTAAACGCCGTAATGGTGATTCCAAGACCATTGGAAGACTTGGAACAAACCTTGCCTATAGCTAGTTGTTGGCTAGAGCGACCTCAACCATTAGTCCTCCCCACAAAAATCAAAGAAACCGAAAAAGAATTAGTAGAACTACCAGACTTAAAACAGTTAACAGTTCAGCTTGAAGAACAATTAGAAGAGTTTTAAGTAGAATGCGATCGCATTTTTGAGCAATTAAGCAACTTTGCTCCAATTTACCAAAATATCGCGGTGCTTTTTTCGCTTCTATTGTTACCAAGCACCCGCTCAACCTTGATTGCTTAAGCCTAAGACGCAATCGATTTGAAGAAAAACTACTTACAGCCATAAAGATAAGCATTTACTTTAACAGCCATCAGCACCTCACTGATGGCAAAACTTTATCGTGACTTACCAAGCAAGGCAATTATTTTACTATTCGTGTAATTACGTAGCCACTCCGGGGTTTTTCTAGAAAAATCAGTAAATTCCTCGATGAACAAACACTTAAATAATCTTAAAAACTTAATATAAGCAACATTTAAATAATAATTTTTGGACTGTTAGTTATAGATCTCGCTGACACGCCAAAGCTACAAGTTACTTACTCATTCACCTAGAACCGGAGTATCCCGCCCATGGTTGCTATATCTGAAAATAAAATTATTATACCTTCAAAAGAATTCAAAAAAGTTGAGCATCCCTTAAAACATAAATATCCCCAAAGAAACGCCCACTATAGCTTTACAGATTATTTTCATTTCCAGAGCGATCGCGGCATAGTTACAGACTGGAACGAAGGCCGCAATATGTTTGCCAGTGAAGACTTTATTATCGGTTTAATCGAAGGCTTGGAAGAAGAAGTAGGCTCGGCTTCTGGGGTCGTTATGTACAATATCGGCTACCAATGGGGAACCAGAGATGCCAAGTTTTTCCAGCAGTGGTTTGAGCAAGAGTATCAGAAAAGTATCCGCGAAGTAAATTCCGTCTTCATGTTAGAAGCTTGGTGGTGGCCCTTTACCGCTCAAGGTTGGGGCAACTGGGAAGTAGACATGAGCGAACATAAAAACGGATTTATGTTTGTCAATATCTTTGACTCTGCGGTAGCCAGAACTTTAGGCGATGTTGGTAAGCCAGTTTGCCACATTTACGCTGGCTTATTTGCTGGTTTCTTTAGCGATATCGTCAAAAAATCTTTAAGTTGCATCGAAATTCAGTGCTATTCAATGGGAGAAACTTACTGTAAATTCCTCCTTAGTAGCAAAGATCGAGTTGATGCTGCCAACTTCTGGCACAACGAAGGCGCAACAGCTAGAGATATTGAAAAACGCCTGCGGGGTGGGGAGTTTCTGCAATGAACAGTTCATCTTTGTTGGGACTGACTGTAAAAAATTACTTTGAAGTGTGTAATTGGCAGCTATTACCTCCACCAAGTAACAACTACTTACCCAAACAAGCTAAAGTTACTTCCCCTCCACGCCCAATTGTCTTATCAAGGCTGACCGTAAAAGAATTTTTTAACTCTTGTAATTGGCAGTTGCTATCGCAAAACGAGCCAGCCAAAAACGAAAACGAGTCTAAATCTTCTTTGTCGCCGTTGCTCGTTGAAAAGACTGCCTCAATTCCCACTGCCTTACCTTGCTTAACAGTAGCGGAATTTTTTAGCCTCTGTAATTGGCACTCCCTACCGCTCGAAGTCCGCACCCAGCAGCCCTTGCCCTTAGAGCCATTAGAGCCGAAGTCACCGCTAACTTGCCAAGTACAGGCGTTTTTTCAGATGATTCCCTGGGAAGGTAGCCCAGAAATTGGTCAAATACCTCAATCATCTGCGCCGTTGCAGGCAATTTCGCCAGCCCAGGTCGAGATGAACTTAAACGCTCTATCCAAACTATTTTAGAGATGCAAATTTATGAACGTAAACATTCAATCCTTACTCTACGACGCAGACGAACGCTACTTAAGATCGGGAGAAATTGGCACTTTTAAGAGCTACACATCATCTTTATCTCAGCGCCTCGAAACCTATGAATTGCTGCGTGACAAAGAAATAGTAATCTTTCAACCTATTGCTAACCAACTACTCGCCAGCTTTGCCGACCAGCAGCAAGATTTGGAGCGCAGTCTAAAAAACTGGCTAGCCGTCCTGCGCTACTGCGCGATGGCAATGCTGCTAAATGACTCGGAATTTCTCGAACGGCGGCTTTTAGAATGGCTCACGGATATAGTCCGAGTCCACCAAATCCAAGCTATCGATAGCGCTCTTTACAAAACACTGCAAAAACAACTACTCCAAATACTTGCCGACAAGCAATATGCATTGTTGCAACCTTTTTTAGCTCAAGCAGCAGCTAGTTTGCTCGTTACAGACAACTTAGCTTCATTGCCTAAATAACCGATATTAAATTAGTAAAAGCGGAGAACATACAAATGATTGCTATTGGCGATCTGCTCACTGACCAAAGTATATTGGGCAATTACTTTGCCCCCGATGCCTACCTAACTGGTGATTTTGAATCGGGATTAATTGAAAACCGTGCAGGACTTCGCTTTTTAGCTCTACCAGAAACTTTGATTCAAGGCATCTATGCAGGTTTAGACCAAGAACTAGGAAGCGCTAGTGGAATAGTTTTGTTTAACTGCGGTCGTTGGTGGGGCAAAAACTTTTATGCTCGTTTTGGTGAAGAAATTAGCCAATACTACAACAAACCTCTCGCTGAGATGGAAATGGTCGAACTGCTCCAATGCCTAAAACAATGCTGGAAAACTCACGGCTGGGGTACTTTTGACTTGGAACTGGAACACTATCAGCAAGGATTTTTGGTAGTCCAAAACCGCAACTCTCCCTTTGCTGAAGCTGCTCCCCCTAGCGATCGCCCCGTTTGCTTTCTAGAAGCAGGTATTCTTAGCGCTTTTTTTAGCCAACTTACCGGGAAACAGCTTCATTGCGTCCAAACGTCCTGCGAGTCCTTGGGAGCAGATTGCAATTACTTTATTTTAGGTTTGGCAGAACGTCTCAAAGCTGTAGAAGGATGGTTAGCAGAAAATCAAGACCATCAAACCATTATCGAACGGCTCAAGGCAAGTAAATCCGCCAATTAATAACGACCATTTCATAATCTTTTTACCAGGCCAAAAATATCGTCAAAACCATTAAGCTAGAACCGATTTCTCAAGAAACAGTTGTCCAAACTAATGCCAACATTCTCTCGGCGCTATTAGATAACGAACTAGATATTTTGCATGATTGTAACGGTCGCGGGATGTGTTCTACTTGCCACGTTTACATCACAAGTGGGATGGAGAGTCTTTCTCCAATGAACCGCCGCGAACAAAGGACGTTGGAAGTAATTACTACAACTAACACCAATTCCCGCCTTGCCTGTCAAGCAAGAGTCATGGGTGAGGGGATAGTTGTGGAGTTGCCGGCGGGAACTTATGTAACAGCAATTGCCGATATTGAGTCTTTAATTGGTACTCGCGCCGAGCAAAATATTTTGCATCCAATTACAGGCAAAGTTTTAGTAGAAGCTGGCAAATTAATCACAAGATCGATGATCAGTCAGCTTAACGATACTCGCTCTCAAGTTAGCGATTATCTTGCCAATACCACCGATACCTAAATTCACCTATTTCATCCTAAAACTAAAAAATGTTAAAACAACTAGCCCGCTTAAGTGTAGAAGCCGAAGGACGTTATGCTTCTAGTGCCGAACTCCAATTCATCAAAGACTACGTTAAGTCTGTAGATACGCGCATTAGTGCTTATGAGAAAATTCAACTCATGGAAGCAGAAATCGTCACCAAAGTAGCAGAGATTAGGAGTGCGGCGGAACCCGATTTATTTGCCAAAGTTTCCCAAGTTGATGGTAGTTTTGTATGCAAACGCGATTTCACAAATATTTTGCGTCACTCGGCAGCAGCATTATTATTTGACGATCGCGATCGGATGCCGGAAAACTTTTTACTTTGGTACAAAACAATTGTACGGACTTTTAGCTACGATCGCGCTGCGGGCGTAACTTATAAAGTTGTCCAAGAGGTAGCCCAAGAGTACCTCACCTCCCAAGAAGCAGCTTTATTCAATCCGATTTTACAACTTAACCAAGTTGTTCTTGGTCAATAAATTTGGTTGCCGTAATTTAACTAAACAGTTTATTCAAAACAGGTAATTTGTTCTTATGCTAGAAAAATTAAACACATCAAATAATCAAAATCGTCCTTGGTTAGACATTGTAGAAACCGCGTCCGTAGTTGGTTCCCTTGGTGGTACTATTGCCTCTATTGTTTTCCAGCAAGCTGCCTTAGCTTCAGTACCTTTGTCGATTACTGTAATGCTCAATTTGGTAAATCGCCGAATGCAGCTAGAGTCACTCGCTAAAAACAATCAAAGTGCGATCGCGCAAATTATGCCATCAGTGGAGGCAAATAGCCAGCAAATCACCCAAGTACAACAGCTTACTTTTGACTATCAGCAAGTTAAAAGCAACGTTAAAGAACATTCCCAGCAACTCCAAAGCCACCAGACAGCTATGCTCCAAGCGCAAAGCGAAACCCAAGGCAAGCTTGACGCTACTGGCGCACAGCTAACCCAGTCAGGTAGAGACTTTAGTCAACTTAAGAGCGATACCCAAGACCACGCTGAGATGTTGCAAACAAGTCAACTTATGATCGCTGAACTCTTGCAAGATAAAGCCGAAGTCCAAACCACTATTGAGTCTTTAACCGCACAGCTAGTAGAAGTCTTCAAAAAAATAGGTTATTTGCGAGAAATTGAAAGTTCTACTCAAGCAATTCGGATTGCTCCCTACGATGCTGATATTCACTACAAACGTGGTCTTAGCTTCCAAGCACTAGGAGATAATCAAGGCAGCATTGGTGACTTTACAGAAGCTATTCAACTCAATCCTAGCCATGCTTCAGCTTACTATAGTCGCGGTTTATCTCATATCGATCTAGGTAATAGAAAAAGAGCAGTTGAAGATTTCCGGGAAGCCGCCAAACTATTTTTTGAGGATGGCGATATTGCCAGCTACCAAATGGCTAGAGACTCTAGCAAGCAGATTCACAACCTAAATTCATCAGTTAGCGCTGAAGCTAACGAACAAGGTGCTGTCGGCCGTTTGTTCGCCTAAGCTGTGTTGCTGAAGCGTAGTTTTATTTAGCTAAGTTTAGTGCGAGCGCCAGTACAAATTATTAGGTTTCATCAGCAACTCACTTTAGTATGAATAATGAACTTAAAAAACTATATCGACAAGTACAACCAGAGCCTAAATATTGCAATTTAGAGCTAGTAGGACAAGGACAATTTGGGCGTGTTTTTCGAGCTAATCATAAAGTAAGCGGACAAGTAGTTGCGCTCAAGGAACTAGAAAAAAATCGCTTTCCGACATCTAAGTTTTTACGAGAAGTCCACTTTTTGCTCAGTTTGCAGCATCCTAATATTGTTACTTTTCAGGGCTTAGAATATACCTCATCTGGAAGATATTTAATCATGGATTATTGCGAAGGAGGTAGTTTACGCACTCTAATGAAATTAGAAGGGAAATTGAGTTTAGCTTTGAGCTTAAAGTTGGTTATTGATATTCTTGCCGGATTGGAGCATATTCATAGCCGCAAAATTATTCACCGGGATATTAAGCCAGAAAATATTTTGCTCAGTCAGGATACTACAGGTTGGATAGCTCGCGTTTCTGACTTTGGAATGTCTCGGCTCAATCACGAACTTTGCGCCGACAAGCAAGAGGATTGTGGCGGATCGCCTGCTTATATGGCTCCAGAGCGCTTTTACGGTCAATATTCGCACCATTCTGACTTGTACGCTGTGGGCGTATTATTATTTGAGTTAGTAACAGGTTTACGCCCCTTTTCGGGCTTGCCTGGTGAACTATTGAAAACCCATATAAATCAAGCGGTGGTAATTCCAGAAACTGTTCCTTTTTTGTTGCGCTCGACAATTACCAAGGCTATGCAAAAGTTACCATCTCATCGATTTGAGTCGGCGACAGAGATGTTAAATTCTGTTCAATTGGCGGCGCAACTGGAGGTTCCAAATATTTATAGCAGATTACCTCAATCAGAATCCGTATTTAATTTTCGTTTTTTTGGTAAATAAATTGGGTAATTTGAACTTATTCAATAGAAAAGATGAGTTGAAAAGGTGGATTTTATAAGGTATATACCTTACAAAATCCACCTTGCAGCATAATACCTAAACTTTTGTGCATTTATTTAAACAAAAATATGAACTTAACTCCAAAAATATCTTTTTTTACTTATTATTATATCCGCAAGATTTTATTGCAGCATTCTAAATATTTACAGGTTACTTTAGATCAAAATACTGGTTTTTGTGCTAACTCTTCAGAAAATCTACAAGAACTTTTAGACAGTTTATATTTGGAGGATATCTTAGAACAGCTTTTACGAGCTAGCGATGCCCAGATGCTTCCCAGTAAAATTGGTAAGTGTATATTTAGAGATATTTTAGAACAGCTTTTCCAACGATTATATGTAGAAGAAAACGAAATTAGTAGTAAAATACAGCAATTAGAAGCTTTGTGTTTGTCTCATCAACAATTTGTAGTAAAAAACCTTGCCCATACCGAAGAAGTACTAAATATTCAACAGCAAATCTTTTGGCTTTTAGGTTTTAAGAGAATAGAAATTAAAATTGTCGAAATAGTTGCGGCTCTTAATCAGCTAAGTAGATATAGCAGCAACTATTTAGGAGCAAAAATAATTATAAATAATTGGGAATCAAATCGCCCTAATACTGATTGGCTAAACAATTTTTCCATCGATTCCTCGGCAAAATTTGCTTTTTCTGGTACAAATGTAGAAGCAGAAAGCTTTGAACAATTGCAATCGGTACATCAGTGGGTTACGGCTTTTGTTCAGCAAAATACTAAAACTTTTCGGGATTTTCCCCACACAATTGAGCAAAGAAAACTGGGTGAGGTAAAAAAGGGATTATTATTAACTCGCCTTGGTACTTACTCTGCTTGGTTAAATGTAGAGACAAAACCTGTACCTAGTTTGCTCAACTAGAGGGAAAATTTTTACACTTCATCAAATCCATTAGTAGATTTAGCCTCAATTGTTAGATCCGGCAGCCCCTCAAGTTTTTCCACTGCGGAAGGCAAGGCTACGTTTTCTGGTACAAATATAGTCAAGCCTCCAGGTACGCACTCCACATCAATCGGGGTAAAACCAATAATTTCTCCATCAAGAACTACTTTTTGCGGCGGATCGGTTTTGATAATTACTCTTTTAGCCCGCAAGTAGCCGACATCATCGCGCTCGGTAGCACTCTCGTTGAGAGCGGTTTGGAGCAAATGATAGGAAGCTGCGATCGCTCCGGCGCGAGTTATGGGCGATACAACCGTTACATCTAATAAGCCGTCATCAAAAACAACCCCAGCAGGTCCTTGAGCTAAAACAGAAGTTGGTGGAGCGGCATTTGCAACAGTTATTGCTGCCGCCGTGAGCTTAATAATTTTATCGGCAGTTTCAATTTCTGCCTCAAAAGATTCTAATTCTCGCAATTGCTGAATCCCAGCCATGACGTAGGCTAACACCCCAAAACGATTTTTGGCACGGCGGTCGGCTCGTTCTACCGTTTCTGCCTCAAACCCAATTCCTGCGAGTAACACCATTGGGCGATCGTTACACCGCGCTGCGTCAATTACCCGTGTCAAACCTCCCAAAATTGTTTCGCAGGCGGCTTCAATGGTATCTGGCAACTCCAAGGCGGCGGCGAAGGCGTTTGCTGTGCCGCGAGAAATAATCCCCAGAGGAATGTTTGTCCCTACCAAAGCACTCGCGGCGGCGGATAATGTTCCATCCCCCCCAGAAGCGATGATGCTGGTTGCTCCTTGAAAAATGGCTTCTAAGGCGATCGCATCTGCATCTAATTCCTCGGTTGTAAACCGGATATCTAACTCCATACTTGGTTCCAACAACGCCCGAATTGTTGCCAAATCCTGCTCTGGATCGCTTTGACCAGCCGATGGATTGAATATAAGACAGCTTCCAGTTCTTTTCATAGGAGGGGATTTATTGCGATCGGCCTTTAAAGGGTGTTATGAAGCGAGCTCGCGACTCGATCTTTGGAGTCTCCTCCGAAACCTGCGCGGTCAATTTTTCATCAGTACAATTAAATTAGTTCTTATGTACTAAAGTATTTGTTAACTTAAATTTAAGTAACTTAACTGTCTAACATAAGATAACAGAACAAAAGCTAATATTTACCCTATCTAAAGTTGTACTCGCTGCCTTATGCCCGACCCGATGATGTATCAACAAGATAATTTTGTTGTTTTAGAACCTAACCAACAAGAGCAATTTATTACAGCTAGCGAGCTATTAGAAAAGTTGAAAATAGTTTTGGCGAAAAGTCAGCAGCAACTGCCGCAAGAATTACAAAACTTTTCTTCGATTGAGGAGCAAGCCAATTATTTAATAGATACCAGTTGCGAATTAGTTCTAGAACCCGGTCAATATTTGCAGTGGTATGCTGTACGCCTAGAAAAGTAGTTTTTATTTTTCTTCCAAATAAAACTTTATTTCTCCGGCTCCGAAGCAGCAATTAATGCTAGTTCAATAGCATCTTTTTTTGGCTGTTTGATTTCAACTTGCACCCCAGGTCCAAAAAAACTTATCATTTTCTGATGTTTTTCTTCCCAGGAAGCTAACGGAATTAGCGGCGAATAAAAATCAATAATTAGTGTATAGTCACCCTCGGTAGCAGTTTCGCGTATACCAGTAATTAGGGGACGTTCTTCGTCGCTAGGACTTAAGTTTAGATGCGATAAGGAGCTATCTAAGTGGGCATCTTGTCCGTAGCGATAGCGGGTAATGTCTTTGCGAATTTGATTTTGAGTGTCGGTGGCTTGCTTGTCTCTCAGGGCGACAATTTCTGGTGTAGTTGGTTGGGTATAAGGTACGGGTTTTAGTTCGGAAACTTTAAGCGCCAATCCACCCAATAACAAGGGAATGCCGTAGAAAAACCCCACTAAATTTAGGGTAGGATTACCAGAAAAATAAGCATAAAATCCGACTATTGTTAAAATCCCACCAATAGTTAAACCAAGAGATCCTAAAGAAGTTTGACGTAGCATGAGTTTAGAGCAACGAATATGTAGATATATTAATAAACCTAACCTCCTCCTGCCTTGAAACACAAGTAGCCTGTCTATAAACTTGTTTTTAGTGCGGAGACAATAGTGCAGTGTAAATTTAAAACGATTAATTGTTGATTGTACGGTTGCAGGAAAAACTTTTTTGTGATACTTTTTTTGTGTGTTTTTGTATGTAAATAGAAAAATCTCAACAAATAGTCCGGCTTTCTAGGGGACTACTTGTCATAGTTTATAATCTACAAAAATAATAAACATTTAGTTCTGCACAAATCGTGGCTTTTAAATATGAACGCCCTTCAAAAACCTAGACCACCCCTAGAGCCTGTAGAGCAGCATCGCCGTCAGGTAACACCACAAAGAAAAACCCGTCAACGTCGCCGTGTGAATTCTTACCAGGGAATAGCAGTTGAAAATACAGCTAAGTTGGTGGTAAATGTTTTGTTAGTCGCCGGAGCGGTGTCTGCTTTGGTAAAATTGCTGCCCTACAATATTTCTCAACAGGCAAAATTGCAGGAAATCTCTACAGAAGTCAAGTTAACCGAAAGTCGTGTAGCCGACTTGCAAACTGACTTTAACCGCTCTTTCGATCCTCAGCAAGCCAAAAAAATTATGCAAGAGGAAAGCAATCGCGTAGATCCAGGGCAACGCCCGATATTTTTGTTAAAAAAGTAACAGCCTACTTTGAGAGCTGTTAGCCAAAGCGCCAATAGCTTTTTAAAGACCGAGCAACTGTTGCAACCACACTTCAACTTGCGATCGCAAACGATGATTGGCAAGTCCTGTTGATTGGTCTAGAGGCAAGTAAGCCAAAGCGCGATGATAATCGGAAGTCGCCATATTCCAATCGCCCCAAAGATGGTAAGTCCGCCCTTGTTCGGCATAGATATTACCTTGCAGTTGACCGAACAAGGCGGCAATCTCAAGGTCTTCTATAGCTTCTTTGTAATGCCCCAAGTCGCGCCAGGTAATGCCTCGGTTAATCAAAGCGCGGACGTGACTGGGATTGAGATCCAAAGCTCGATCGTAATCAGCGATCGCCATATTTAGGCTACCAGAGGCGGCATAGTAGTTAGCGCGGTTGTTGTAAGCACTAGCTAGTTGGGGATTGAGTTGAATTGCTTTGTCGTAGTCGGCGATTGCTTTTAGCAATTGACCGCTTTGAAAATAGATAAGTCCCCGATTGTTATAATCGATCGCATTATCGGGATGGCGATCGATTAAATGGCTCAAGGAAGCGATCGCCTCGCAATAGTCTCCAAGTTTTGCTTTGGCTTTACCATAGGAGCGCAAACAGCGATCGGGTAATAAGTCTGGAGACAAATTCTCTGGCAGATCGTCGCTACCAAGGGGGTAAGGGCGGGGAAAACAGTCTGGGAGGGATGCTAAGATTTGAGGATTCATTTTCTTATAACTATGAGCGGTAGCTCAATAAATTCAACTTATAATTTTTTTTGCTGCCACAGTTAGGTGGTTGTGTTAGTTGATTAAGTGGCTCTTACAATCATCATCGGTGTTTATTTAAGAAAGTTATCAAAAATTAATACTGAATATATAATTCACAATTTAGCAGTCTATAGTTTCTACTTCATCCTTCTTGGGTAGAATTCCAGAAATAGAGCTAGGAGCTAAAAAAGGCTTTATTTGGCGTGCGAATTCCGGCAAACAGCGAAGTCTGTTGACAACTTGGTACAATGCAACAACCTACAGATGTGTTAGTTTGACAAAAATATTTTTATGACCAATACCTTATTAGATGAGGCTACAGATTTAGCGACCGATGACTATCTTGTTATCGGTTTGGCAACTTGTTTTGTTAAAGAAGATGGTGAAGTGCATGAAGTTGAAGTAATTGAGCCTATCCCGTCTGCCGCATTGGAAGCAATTGTTAAAGGCATTCCTACTTCCTACAAACTTGCCTTAGCAACTACCATTGGCGACGTTGTTGCCCAACTGCCTCAAAAACCCGCAGGATTCCCCTCATCGGCTCAATTTAGCGATGAATTTGTCCCTAGAGCGATCGCTGCGGCGCGGACTTACAAGCGTCGTGATGTCGCGACTTCCCATATTCCCCTAGGCACAACCCGCGATGACTTCAAATACTCCACCGAGCGCAAACGAGTATTAAACATGAGCCGCACAGTCACTACCGATGACAATGTAAAACAACATTCTCATACTCATAAAGTGCTTTAATTATGCTGAAACTTTACGGTGGCGCGCGCAGCCGAGCCTCAATTGTCAAGTGGTATTTGGAAGAACTAGCAATTCCTTACGAATTTGTGTTGCTAGATATGCAGGCAGGAGAACACCTCAAGCCAGAATTTTTAGCTATTAATCCGATGGGAAAAGTCCCGGCGATCGCTGATGGGGATTTTTACTTGTGGGAATCGGGAGCAATTTTGCTTTACTTAGCCCAAAAATACGACAAAACTACTTTTTCGGTAAAGCAACTGGCAACGATAAATCAATGGATTTCGTTCGCTAACTCTACTTTATTCACCGGAGTTTTTGTTGAAGCCCATCGAGAGCGGGAAATGCCGAGATTAATGACTGCCCTGGACAAAATTTTGGCTCAGCAGCCGTATATGCTTGGCGGAGAGTTTAGTGTTGCTGATGTAGCGGTAGGCTCAATACTGACATACATTCCAATTATGTTGAAGCTAGATTTGAGTGCTTACTCAAACGTAATTAATTATATGCAGCGCCTTGGAGAACGCCCAGGCTGTCAAAAAGGGTTTGATTTATCTGCATGAATACACGGGGATTTTTTCTTATACGAGGTGGCTTACTCTAACAAGATTTCTCTTAAAGTTATCTGCGACCTCACTCAATTTGGGACGTAAGCTAGAGATAGAAGTTACCAGAGAAAACATGGAAATAGGCGTTCCCAAAGAGACAAAAGACCAAGAGTTTCGTGTGGGTTTGAGTCCAAGTAGCGTCCGGATGCTCAAAGAAAACGGTCATACCGTAGCTGTGGAAACTCTTGCTGGTATCGGATCGGGTTTTACAGACGAGGAGTATCAGCAAGTTGGAGCGCAAATTGTCAACGCTACTGATGCTTGGAATCGTCAGCTAGTAGTTAAAGTTAAAGAACCCGTAGCCTCAGAGTACGAGTTTTTGGCAAAAGACCAGTTGTTGTTTACCTATTTGCACTTAGCCGCCAATCGCCCTTTGACCGAACAATTGATTGATTCGGGCATAACTGCGGTAGCTTACGAAACTGTAGAACAAGTTGGCGCTAATAAGCTACCCTTGCTTACGCCGATGAGCATCATTGCTGGACGTTTGGCGGTGCAATTTGGAGCGCGGTACTTAGAACGTCAGCAAGGCGGTAGAGGTATTCTCTTGGGGGGCGTACCGGGGGTTAAACCGGGGAAAGTAGTAATTTTAGGCGGTGGAATCGTAGGTACGGAAGCAGCCAGAATTGCGGTAGGAATGGGCGCGGCGGTACAAATAATTGATGTAAATGTAGAGCGTTTGGCTTATCTCGAAACTATATTTGGTTCTAGAGTGGAGTTACTTTACAGCAATTCTGCCCAGATTGAAGCGGCGGTAAAAGATGCTGATTTACTTATTGGGGCAGTTTTAGTACCGGGGCGCAAAGCACCGATTCTTGTACCTCGCAGCCTAGTTAAACAAATGCGATCGCGATCGGTTATTGTCGATGTGGCCGTCGATCAAGGCGGTTGTGTCGAAACAATGCACCCAACTTCTCATACTCAACCTACCTATGTAGAGGATGGGGTAGTTCATTATGGAGTGCCAAATATGCCCGGTGCAGTGCCTTGGACAGCTACCCAGGCGCTAAATAATAGTACGCTGCCCTATGTTTTACAATTAGCCAATCTCGGAGCAAAAGCCTTGGAGATTAACTCAGCTTTGGCGCTTGGGGTAAATGTAACTAAGCATCAATTGGTGCATCCGGCGGTGCGAGAAGTATTCCCGGACTTAGTTAATTGATGAGTTTTGTTGCTCTTGACGAACTGCTGGAACATTCTAGAGAGAATAAGGCGGTAGCAGAAGTATGACAAGAAAAAGATGGGATGATGACAAGCTAGATAAATTTGCTTCAATCGTGCAACAGGCAGTTGTTTCTAGTAATGACCGAATGACCAGGATAGAAGAAGGTTTAGGGCGTATTGAACAAACAGTAGAATCAAACAATTTTTAGAAGCTTTTAGTCAAGAATTAAGAAATTACACTAATTCAATGAATAATCTAGCTACTCGGATTGATGGAATGATCGCAACTAGCAACCTTTGATAAGTTAGATATTAATTCAATACTAGCTAAAATCCAAAAGCAAGTTGGCGCGATCGCAAATCATTTAGGAGTTGTTTAACAAAACTCAGGGGTTTTGTCTAAGAGCATCCAGGGGTGCGAGAAGTATTCCCCGATTTAGTTAATTGATAGATTTTGTTGCTCCTCAACGCCTGATATAGGTTAGGGGAGCATTTCACTTTATAGTAAAAGCACTATATTTCCTAAAGGCTTCGATCTGATCGCAAATAAAGCATTCTTGAACCCACAATATTGATCTGTTTTTCGCTTATCTCAGAGGCTCAGTGTTGAAATTAACAAGCGTTCCCTGGATATTAGTAGGGTTACGGTGGGCGATCGCACCTTTACTATTATTAGATGCCCTAGATGATAAAACGGGTAGGTTGTTTATTCTGGGCTATATAGTAGCGTTTTTATCAGATATTTTTGATGGCATCATTGCTCGTAAACTAGAAGTCAGCACTGTTAAACTACACCAAGCAGATAGTTGGGCAGATATTAGTCTATATCTCTGCATTGCAGTTAGTCTTTGGCTTGTATATCCCACAGTAGTTATTATTTTTCAAATTCCTCTACTAATTGCGAGCGCATTTCAGCTTGTTCTTTTTGCCGTTAGTCTACTTAAATTTGGCAAGTTTCCTAGCTTTCACACTTACACTGCTAAGCTTTGGGGCATTTCTCTATTTGTTGCAGTGGTGGGATTGTTTGGTTTTGGCTGGAGTGCAGGATTATGGGGTGCGATCGCTTTGTGTTTGGTCAATAGTATTGAGGAAATTATCATGACCTTAATTTTGCCCCAATGGACGCACGATGTTCTGAGTTTGTCTCATGCAATTAGGTTGCGCGAACAATTAGCAAAGGAACTATAAAACCTCACTTCAACGGTGCAATGTCGTTTTCTCTAAGCCCAAACTACACTGGAATATATAGGAAATAAACATTTATTTTTGCTAGATTTCGCCCTTAAAACCCTTACGAGGTGGCACTATGGCTAAATTAACTCTCCGCCGTGCGGAAAATATTAGCGGTGACTTTTATGTTGATAGTAGTTGCATTGACTGCGATACTTGCCGTTGGATGACTCCAGAAGTGTTTAATCGTACTGCGGGACAGTCGGTGGTGTATCATCAGCCAGCAAATGAAATAGAAAGATTAAGAAGTTTGCAAGCACTTCTAGCTTGTCCGACAAGCTCAATTGGGACGGTAGAAAAGCCTGTAGATATTAAAAGTGCGATCGCATCTTTTCCCCTTCCCGTTGCCGAAAACGTTTTTCATTGCGGCTACCACTCTGAAAACTCTTACGGCGCGGCGAGTTATCTCATTGTGCGCCCGGAAGGCAATGTTTTAGTAGATTCTCCTCGGTTTGCACCGCCATTAGTCAAGCGCCTAGAAGAAATGGGTGGAATTCGTTATTTGTATTTAACTCATCGCGATGATGTCGCCGATCATCAAAAGTTTCACGAGCATTTTGGATGCGATCGCATTTTACATAGCAATGATATTACAGCAGATACTCGTAATGTCGAAACTCAACTAACGGGTTTAGAACCTTTTGCCTTAGATAGCGACTTACTAATTATCCCCGTTCCCGGACACAGCAAAGGTCACACTGTTTTGCTGTACAAAAACTTTTTATTTACAGGCGATCATTTAGCATGGTCAGAAAGGTTAAATCAGTTGGTGGGTTTTCCTGATGTTTGTTGGTATTCTTGGTCAAAGCAAGTAGAATCAATGCGTCAATTGGTCAATTACTCTTTTGAGTGGGTGCTACCCGGTCACGGTAGGCGCTATCATGCTTCGGCAGAAACGATGCACCAGCAGATGCAGCAATGCGTCGCTTGGATGGAAGCCATACGTTAACTAATTATCAGTCTGCTTCAGCCGACTTTAGCTATTAGCCTGGGACTTCAGTCCTAGGCAGGCTAAAATGAGCTTTTAACAAATCCACTGGACATCTTTAGCCCCTTCTGTTCAAGCAAGAAGTCTATTATCCAGTTATTACAAAACTTTGCTGAGATATTGATGTACAAATTGAACGCAAATTGAGCCTTCGCCAACACCAGAAGCTACGCGCTTGATAGAGTTATGTCGAACATCACCCACTGCAAAGACTCCAGGAACATTAGTTTCTAACAAGAAGGGGTCGCGTTCTAACGTCCATCCTTTGGGGCGAGTTCCGTTGTGTTTCAAATCTTGTCCTGTTAGGATAAAACCGCGATTGTCTCGTTCTAGGACACCATTTAGCCAATTGGTACGCGGAACTGCACCGATAAAGATAAATAGCGAAGTCGCGCTTACAGTTTGGGTTTCGCCAGTTTGAGAATTAGCAATAGAAATAGCCTCTAAACTTGTCTCGCCTTTTGCCTCAGTAACGCTAGAATGCACCATAACTTTGATATTTGGTGTCTCATTAATTTGGTCGATGAGGTACTGAGACATACTTTTAGTCAAAGACTCGCCTCGGACTAATATCGTTACTTGGCTGGCATATTTAGAAAAATACATTGCCGCTTGTCCGGCAGAATTTGCCCCACCGATGATATAAACTTCTTCCCCTTGACAGGCAATTGCCTCAGTTTGGGCTGCGCCATAATACACCCCCGCACCCGTTAACTTTTCAAGTCCCGGTACATCCAATCGTTTCCAAGATACACCAAGGGCTAATATCAAGGCGTGGCAGCTAATTTCAGTACCATCGGCTAGTTGAATAAAGCGATAAGGATCTTCAATGCGGATGCCTGTCACTTCTTGGGGAGTAAGAATTTCTACCCCAAAACGCCGCGCTTGAGTCACTGCCCGCCGCGCTAAATCTGCCCCGCTTAAACCCACCGGAAAGCCCAAATAGTTCTCAATGCGCGAACTTGTCCCGGCTTGTCCCCCAGGGGCTTCTCGCTCGATCATGACTGTATCTAGTCCCTCGGATGCCCCATAGACGGCGGCGGCTAAACCCGCCGGACCACCACCAACAATAATTAGGTCATAGAAAGGGTTCCCGGCTTGAGTTTGCAAACCAATTTTTTCTGCAACTTGGAGGTTTGTGGGCTGCAACAAACTCGATCCATCAGTAAATAATACTAAAGGCAACTGGAGGCGATCGCAATTGGCGTAAATCACTAGCTGTTGAGCTTCTTCAGAAGACTCGATATCTAACCATTGATAAGGTACTTGATTGCGAGCCAAAAAATCTTTAATTTCGTGGGAATGAGGCGACCAGCGATTGCCAACTACGCGGATGCCTTCAAAAGGTGGATGAAAGTTTGCTAACCAGTCGTCGAGCAAGTCGTTTAGTACGGGAAACAACTTTTCCTCCGGTGGATCCCAAGGTTTCATCAAGTAGTAATCAATTTGGGTGGTATTGATGGCGCGGATAGCTGCATCGGTGTCTGCGTAAGCTGTAAGTAAGGCGCGTTTTGTATTGGGGTAAAGTTCTAGGGCTTGTTCGAGAAATTCTACCCCCGACATTTGCGGCATCCGTTGATCGACAAGAAACAAGGCTACAGACTGGTTGCGGAGTTTGACTTGTGCCAATGCTTCGAGGGCTACTGCTCCGGAATCGGCACGCAGGACGCGAAATTTGTCTCCATACTCTTTTTGCAAGTCACGAGAAATTGCTCTTAAGACTTCTGGATCGTCGTCAACGGTCATGATTACGGGTTTAGCCATGGCGCAATATTAACCTCTTGTCAGGTATTTTGATTTGTTTTTAAGTAGTCGTGAAGATTAGAGGCAATTTTACTGTAAATGTAGCTGTTTTTCCTGTCTCTGGGCTTTGGGAACAGGGCAACCGCATAAAAATCATTGAGTTAAAAGTTTGATGAGATAGGTATGATCCCAAGCTGCCTTTTTGCGTCTGGCGGCAATGCCACGCTGGGATGAGGAGTCTTTGGCGAGAAGATTGAGAGCAAGATGCCTAAGCAAAGCCATGTTTTGAGGAGCAAAAT
>NZ_JBYCCV010000037.1:0-35719 GCF_057473825.1 Aliterella sp. E5.1 | reverse complement strand
ATTATCCGCAATATCGCCATCAATCTTGCTCGTTTCAGTGGCTATGATTCTCTGACCAAGGCAGAACGATTTCTTGCCCATGACATCGGCAAGCTATTTTTACTTCTAGAATGAATTATCCCTGGGGTGATCGCCCAGTATTGGTTGCTGATAACGGTGAAATATAGCAACCGCAGTGAGTAAATCAGCCAATAATATCTTGCAAAAATTGCAGCGCTGGAGGATAACACACTCAGGCAACTAAGTCTTTCTCATACCAGAAAAACTGAAAATA
This sequence comes from Aliterella sp. E5.1, assembly GCF_057473825.1. Taxonomy (NCBI): domain Bacteria; kingdom Bacillati; phylum Cyanobacteriota; class Cyanophyceae; order Chroococcidiopsidales; family Aliterellaceae; genus Aliterella; species Aliterella sp. E5.1. The sequence continues at coordinate 35,445 of NZ_JBYCCV010000037.1, read as the reverse complement.
TAAAGTCTATGAGATTTCTGGTTTGATGTCGCGGAGCATTAGCTCCTCTAGCGCCTGCCTTGGTGTAACTTTGCCTGCTAGCAACTTATGTACTTGGGTTGTAATTGGGATAGAAATATTGTGTTGCTGGGCGCGTTGTAGCAATACTTTGGCTGTATTTACGCCTTCGGCGGTTCCTTCTAAATTAGCCAAAGTTGCTTCTATTGTTTTACCTTGAGCGAGTCCATAGCCTACTTGATAATTGCGGCTTAAGGGACTATTGCAAGTAGCAAGCAAGTCACCCAAGCCCGATAAACCGTAAAAAGTCTCGGTTTTTGCCCCCCAACTATTACCAATGCGTACTATCTCTGTAAGTCCGCGCGTGAGTAGCGCCGCTTTAGCATTTGTGCCTAGCTGTAAGCCATCACAAGCCCCCGCCGCGATCGCCATCACATTTTTTAATATCCCACCTAGTTCTACTCCCAGGGGGTCAAAGTTTGTATAAACGCGGAAGCGCAATGAAGAAAAAGCGGTTTGCACTATTTCCGCCGCGCCAACATCGATACTAGCTACCACCGTTGCGGCGGGTAAATTTTGCTCAATTTCTTTAGATAAGTTGGGTCCGCACAATACAACTACAGGATGAGTAGGAAAGGCAGAGCGCCAAATCTGCGCTGGGGTGAAAGTTGTCGCAGGTTCTAAGCCTTTGGTAGCACTGACAAAAATTGCTTGGGGATTAATAGACAAAGACTGAATCTCCGTAGCGACGGCCCTTACACCTTTCATCGACACTGCCGACAAAACTATCTCAGCCCCCTCTAGAGCGTCCTTTAATCCCAAAGAACCGCTACGCGACCATAAACGAACGTTATGACCGTTGGCGGCGGCTAGTTTGGCTAAAATCGTTCCCCAAGCACCCGCACCCAAAATAGCGATCTTTGTCTGGCGCACAGCTATTTACGCGGGTAAAGTTGCATTAATTCTCTAACTTTTTCAGCATGATAGGAGCTACGAGTTAGAGGCGACGATACTACTTGCAAAAATCCAATAGTTTCGCCAAAAAGCCGCCAAGTATCAAATTGTTCGGGCGTAACAAAGCTTTGAACTTGCAAGTGTTTTTGACTTGGTTGCAAGTATTGCCCCAAAGTTAGAATATCGCAGTCTACTCTTCGCAAATCTGTCATCACTTGCCGAATTTCCGCGTCCGTTTCCCCCAAACCGACCATTAAGCCAGACTTAGTATAAACTCTTGGAGCAATCAGGCGCGACTTCTTTAATAATTCTAAAGTGCGCTCGTAATCCCCTTGGGGGCGAGTGCGACGATATAAGCGGGGTACGGTTTCTGTATTGTGATTTAGGACTTCTGGCGCTGCAAGCAAAATTGTTTCTAAAGCTTGCCAATTTCCACACAAGTCGGGAATTAATACCTCAATGGTTGTTTGGGGTGATGTAGCCCGAATTGCCTCAATGCAGCGTACAAATTGACTTGCGCCGCCATCGGGTAAGTCATCTCGATTTACCGAAGTAATGACTACATGATTTAATTTTAGTCGCTCTACCGCCTGCGCCAATCGGTCGGGTTCCGTTGCATCTAATGGTTTGGGCTTTTTCTCAAAATCAATATCGCAATAAGGACAAGCGCGCATACAAGCAGGTCCCATAATTAAAAATGTCGCTGTACCTGCGTTGAAGCATTCGCCAATATTTGGGCAAGAAGCTTCTTCGCACACCGTATTTAGGCTCAAGTCTCGGAGAATTTCTTTAACGTTACCGACGCGCTCCCACTGAGGCGCTTTTACCCGCAACCACTCTGGTTTGACAGTCACAATTAGTTTTTAATATAGGTGTTAATCAGCATCGATCTTAACAGACAAGTTGCCCTAGAAAGCGATCGCACTTTAGCAATCATCTATCTTTAAATTTAGCCAACGTTTCATCACACCAATTTATTAATGCCTTGGTGACGTGCAATTTATAACTAACAGTCATCAACCAGTAGGGAAAATTTGGGTTATCTGTGCCTTTTTCTAGCATTTCTTGCTCAATAGCTTGGTACTTTTGCAGTAATTGCTGTTGCAGTTCTCGAAATTGCTCTACGTGATGAATATTATCTGCTACTGCAACCTGTTGTCCAAAAAACAGCTTCAACAAAATCTCGATTCTTTCTACTTGGGGTTCCGCAGGCTCAATTAGCCAGCTTTGCAACTCTTGTTGACCCTTTTGGGTCAGCTTATAAACGTGGCGATCTGGTTTGCCTAGTTGCTCTTCAACGGCTTGCGTTGCCAGGTTTTGAGCTACCAATTTCTTCAAAATCGGATAAATCTGCCCGTAGCTTTCATTCCAAAAGTTGCTCGTACTGCGTTCAATTTTCTTCTTAATGTCGTAACCCGACATCGGGCTTATAGCCAATAAACCCATAATCGCATATTTGCTTTTGTTTTCTCTTGACATTATAGTTTCTAGATATATATCTTTTAGATACAGAAATAAAGGAAGCGTCGTTGAGTCTCAAAAACGGCAGTTAAAGAAACTATTACCGGAGGTATACACTTTGTCGATATTTTCCTAGGAATAGAGAACGGTTTTGAGGAATAAGAGGCAAGTCTTAGCTCATCTTTAGCCTAAGACTGCTTAAACGCAATAAAGGAGTAATATGCAAGCATTTGTAACTGGCAGTACCGGACTACTTGGCAATAACTTAGTGCGATTATTAGTCGAACAAGGCTACAAAGTCAAAGCATTAGTACGCTCAAAAGCAAAAGCAGCCAAGCTTTTTGGCGATTTGGATGTATCGCCAGTTGAAGGCGATATGCTCAATATCGACAGCTTTGCCTCAGAACTAGCAGGATGTGATGTGTTATTCCACACTGCTGCTTATTTCCGGGAATACTATCAACCGGGAGATCACTGGCAGATGTTAGAAGATATTAATGTTACAGGCACAATAAAATTACTCACCGCCGCAGAAAAGCAAGGGGTTAAAAAAGTAGTTTATATCAGTTCCACTGGTCCTGTAGGCATGAACGCCGCTAATGTTCCGGGTGATGAAGCAACGCCAAACGATCCAGAAGCCGTAAAAAATCTGTATTTTAAAAGTAAAGTTGTGGCGGAGGCGGCGATCAATGATTTCTTGCAGCAACACTCGCTACCAGTGACGTTAATTTTACCAGGATGGATGTTTGGACCAAAAGATGCTGCACCAACAGGTAGTGGTCAATTGGTGTTAGATTATCTGGCGCAAAAAATCCCAGGGATTTTAGACGGGGGAACTTGTATGGTAGATGCGCGGGATGTCGCCCAAGCGGCGATTAATGCTGTAGAAAGAGGAATTAGTGGCGATCGCTATATTGTTGCGGGACAATATTTGAGCATGGAAAATCTGTTTAAAACTCTAGAAAAAGTTACTGGTATTCCTTGTCCCCAACGCCGCTTTCCTTACCAGGTGACGCTGGTATATGCCTGGATTGCAGACATTTATGCGCGTTTGACAGGGACAAAATCAGTCCTTCCCCTTGAAGGTATCCGTACCATGCACCTAAAAAAGCAAGTAACTTCAGCTAAAGCAATTTCTCAATTGGGAGCTACTTTTCGCCCCTTGGAGCAAACTTTAGGGGATGTAGTTGATTGGTATTATCAAAATCCCATCAAGTCCTAATTTTGCCCAAATTTTTTGGAGAGAAATTGAAGGTACTTGCACCGATCGCCCGGTGGAGAGGAAAATAGAGAAGGGTTTGCACTAGGAGAAGCGCGCAGTGAGTCAGGAATTTGATTACGATCTAGTTATTATTGGCGCTGGAGTAGGCGGACATGGCGCGGCTTTACACGCTGTTAGTTGCGGCTTGAAAACGGCAATTATTGAAGAAGCGGATATGGGCGGAACTTGTGTAAATAGAGGTTGCATTCCTTCCAAAGCCTTACTTGCAGCTTCGGGTAGAGTCCGAGAATTACGCAATGCTCATCACCTCAAATCTTTGGGAATTGAAGTCGGTAGTGTAGAATTTGACCGCAGTGCGATCGCGCATCATGCCAATAATCTTGTTGCTAAAATTCAAGGGGACTTAACTAATAGCCTCAAACGCCTGAGTGTAGAGATAATTCGGGGTAGAGGTCAGTTAGCTGGATCTCAAAAGGTGGCGATCGCAACTGACAATGGCGAAAAGATTATCACTGCTAGAGATATTATTCTCTCCCCTGGCTCAATTCCTTTTGTCCCCCCAGGGATTGAAATTGACGGCAAAACTGTTTTTACTAGCGATCAAGGCGTAAAGTTGGAATCTTTACCCGATTGGGTAGCAATTATTGGTAGCGGTTATATCGGCTTAGAATTTTCTGATATCTACTCTGCTTTGGGTTGCGAAATTACAATGATTGAGGCTTTAGATCAGCTAATGCCTGGTTTTGACCGCGATATTGCTAAACTAGCCGAACGAATCTTAATTACTCCCCGCGATATTGAAACTCACGTTGGCGTAATGGCAAAAACAGTTACTCCTGGAACCCCAGTAGTAATTGAACTAGCTGATTTTAAGACCAAAGAAGTTATCGATACTATTGAAGTAGATGCTTGTTTAGTCGCCACCGGACGCATCCCCGCCACGCAAAACCTCGGCTTAGAGACGGTGGGTGTAGAATTAGACCGCCGGGGCTTTATTCCTGTAAATGACAGTATGGCGGTGCTATCTGCCGGGGAAGTAGTACCGCATTTGTGGGCGATTGGCGATGCTAACGGTAAAATGATGCTGGCTCATGCGGCTTCTGGTCAAGGAATTGTCGCCGTAGATAATATTTGCGGACACGAACGAATTGTAGACTACCATAGTGTTCCCGCCGCCGCCTTTACGCACCCAGAAATCAGTTATGTAGGCATGACCGAAACCGCCGCCAAAGAATCGGGAAGCAAAGAAGGCTTTGAAGTGGGTGCAGTGAGAAGTTATTACAAAGGTAACTCCAAAGCGATCGCCGAAGGAGAAGCCGACGGCATGGCAAAGCTAATTTATCGCAAAGATACTGGGGAAGTGTTGGGAGTGCATATCATCGGATTACACGCTTCCGATTTAATACATGAAGCCTCGGCTGCGATCGCCAATCGTCAAACCGTACATACTCTAGCGCACTTAGTCCACGCTCACCCGACCCTATCGGAAGTATTGGACGAAGCTTACAAACGCGCGATCGCATCTTAGAGAATGAGAGAAAAGGTATGGTTTGTAAAAGTTAGATCCCCTAGCCCACGGCAATAAAGCGGGAAGCATAGCTATACCGCTTTTTGCCTTCCCTTTAAAAAGGGGGACTAAGAAATATTTTCCCCCCTTTTTAAGGGGGGCTAGGGGGGATCCAATGCTTGGCTACCAACTTTAAAAATTCCTATTAAATTTAAACTTGTTGACACACAATGCAAATTCGTCGTCGTCCCCCCAACCGTGCTATTGCTCTTGAAAGTATGCGCTATCAGGTCGTTGTACCGGGCGCTGAACCCAACAATATTTTAGAAGAAATTGTTTGGCACAAAGAAGATGAAGTTAGTAGGCTGCGAGAAAAATTACCTTTAGCGGAGTTGCAGCAGCAAGCACTTTTAGCTGCTCCCTCGCGGGATTTTATTGGTGCATTGCGCCAAGCCAAAACTCACCCCGCATTAATTGCCGAAGTCAAAAAAGCATCGCCAAGTAAAGGTGTAATTAGAGCCGATTTCGACCCAATAGAAATTGCGAAATCCTATCAAAAAGGCGGTGCAGCGTGTTTATCTGTTCTTACCGATGAAAAGTTTTTTCAAGGCAGCTTTGGCAACCTAACTCAAATTCGGGCGGCGGTAGACTTGCCTTTATTATGTAAGGATTTTATCTTATATCCTTACCAAATGTATTTAGCCCGCGTCCGGGGAGCGGATGCGGTACTGCTAATTGCCGCAATTTTAACTGACCAAGACTTGCAATATTTTAGTAAAATTGCCAAAGCTTTAAAGATGGCGGCTTTAATTGAAATCCATACTATAGAAGAACTCGATCGCGTTTTAGCTCTAGATGGTGTAACGCTAGTTGGTATCAACAATCGCAACCTGGCAGATTTTTCTGTGGATTTGCAAAATACTTGCTCGATATTGGCAGAACGAGGACAGCAATTACAAGAGAAGAATATCTTAGTTGTCAGCGAGTCGGGATTGCATCAAGCCCAAGATTTGGCATTGGTAGCGCAAGCAGGAGCAAAGGCGGTATTAATTGGAGAATCGCTAATTAAACAGCCAGATATCGAAAATGCGATCGCGCAATTATTTTCAACTTCGGGGCAAAAATAGGGAAAGAGTCGGACATAAGCCGGGTTCTGTTCTTGGCTAGAGAAATCCCTATCCAAGGGCGGTTATCTATCTGGGACGATTGTTACCAAGCGCCTCAAGCGGTTCTTAGGCAGTGGAATAGGTAAAAGACCAACCATTATCCCTTTGACCTTGCTTCCAACCGGGGTTTACCGAGCCAGCGTCTCTCGGCGCTGCTGGTGCGCTCTTACCGCACCTTTGCACCCTTACCGTTTTCTATTGAAAACGGCGGTATCTTTCTGTGGCACTATCCTCGCGATCGCTCGCACTGGGCGTTACCCAGCAAGTTTGGTCTTTCGGAAGCCCGGACTTTCCTCAGATTAGCTGCCGTGCCTAATCTGCAACCACCTGCGCCTACTCTTTCCCCATATCAAGTGTAGTCGCGCCTGGTACAGTTACAATGCTTTGCTCTAAAACTGCCATTGAAACCCATCTGGGGGAAGACGATATTTTTATAGTTATTTCCTAACATTCATACAAGTAATCAACCTAAATAAAAGGATGTTTCTGTATGTTTGTCAATAAAATATTCAAGCGTCTGACTTTAACAATTGCCAGTGTAATGCTAGTAGGTATGGCGTGGTTATCAACTCCTGCTACGCCCGCACAAGCTTCACCATTAACCGATTTAGCAAGTATGCAAATAGTTGCCGTTGCTCCTAAAGGAACTATTCAACCAAAAACCGATGAGGTAGGTTTTGACGAACTAGAAAGCGGCAAAGAAGCAGCAAAAATCATTCCTAAAGATTTGGGCAACTCTAATAAAGATATCAAAGGTCGCATTGAACGCGCGGCGGGTGAACTAGGCAACGATCAGTATCAGCGCGTTTTTGGTGGCGTAACAGAAGATACCAAACTTAGCGAAGCTGAACGCAAAATAGAACAAAAAACTAATCGTTAGACAAGTCTGCAAATAATAGTAGAAAATACTTCTTTTAGTCCGCGTCCCAACGGGCTATTTTTTATGCTGTAAATCCTTTAACTTCTAGCAAATTTTCGGAATCAGCCTATTAGGAGGTGATATATACAAAGTTGTCATGGTGGGTGCTGAAAATGAGGAGTTTGAGAAGTGGAAAGCTGCTTTTATCCCTTCTGGCGAATGGACGAGTTTAAATGCCCCTAAGTAACCGCGCCAGCTAAAGAAACCTATGTAGTTGGGACACAAGCAATTAACTCTAAACTAAAGCTTGATTCTGCCATTAAATAAGACTAATGAATACCAACTACTCACCAAAAAATATTCTCGCAGCAAGAGCGCGGCTAGGAGAAGGAACACTTTGGCATCCTGACGAGCAATTGCTGTACTGGGTTGATATTTACAACCATCGCGTCCACCAATTTAATCCAGCTACAGAGGCGACTAATTTTTTTGATGTCGGTGAAGTTGTCGGCTGTATTGCACCCGCCGGGGCTAATCGCCTAATTATGGGTCAACGCCATCGCCTTGCTTTTTTGGATACTAGCAATGGTAAAGTTACGCCAATTGTAGATATAGAAGATAATCCCGATATCCGTATCAATGATGGTAAGTGCGATCGCGCTGGGCGTTTTTGGTTTGGTTCGATGAGTAGTAGTGGTAAACCCCAAGGTAGCCTGTATCGTTACGATCTTGATGGCTCGTTGCACGTTATCCAAACTGGACTAACTGTATCTAATGGGTTGGGGTGGAGTCCAGACGATAAAACTTTTTATCTAACAGATTCGCCGCTCCAAACTATCTATGCTTTTAATTTTGACTTTGAAAGTGGCAATATTCGCGATCGCCGAGTATTGATAGATTTAAAGGCTGAATCTTTTTTCCCCGATGGTTTGACGGTAGATAAAGATGGTTGTATTTGGTCGGCGATGTGGGATGGTTGGTGTATTATCCGGTTTGACCCCACAGGTAAAGAGATGATGCGGGTAATGATGCCTGTTCAACGTCCAACTTGCTGCACTTTTGGCTCTGTTGGCTTAGAGACGCTCTACATTACAACTGCCTCCGTGGGTTTGAGTGAAGCTGAGATTCAAAACAGCTTCTATTCTGGGGATTTGTTTAGCCTCCAAACTGATACTTCTGGTTTGCCTGCTCGTCATTTTAGCGGGTGAAACGCGATGCTTATTCCTGCTTCCCCAATCGCTTACACAAGCGCCCTAGCTCAGCTTGCTCCTCTAAGCTCAAAATACTCATTTGCCGGGCAATTTCTGCTACATGAGCCGGGAATATGTCGCTAATTAGCTGTTTGCCCGCGGGGGTGAGGGATACAGATATACATCGGCGATCGCCTACTTCGCGATCGCGCTGCACTAACTGCCGCTTTTCTAAGTTATCAACTACTAAAGTAATATTTCCGCCACTTTTAAGTAGTTTCTCTGCTATATCGCGCTGGTGCATTGCCCCCAAGTGAAACAATACCTCTAGCACCGCAAATTGAGTCACTGTTAGCTTGTGACTTTCTAAATGGCGATGGATGCGATGAGTTGCTGATTCTGTGGCTCTGACAAGCTTAATGTAAGCATCTAAAGCTGTAACTTCTGCGACTGTACCTAAATATCGAGTTCCCATTAATTATTTCTACATTGAATAATTCAATGTTAATTTAAGACTTTAATTTCTGTTGATTCTACAGGGCTGGGGTATTTATTCCAAATAGTTACTACCGTACCAGTACCTTGCTTATTTGGAGCTAAGGCGAGATATAAGGGGAGATCGCTACCTTTGGGAGTTAGTTTATAAAGTCCGCCACCAGCAACATAAGTACCGCTAGGTTCTACAGTAAAATTTGCAATTTCTAACTGCAAACGGAAAAATTCTTCAAATACTGTATCAGGGCTTTTATCAGGAACTTGGGCAACTTTACCGACAATATCGGGGTTTAGCTTGCCGTCAGGCTGGGTAAACATTTGCGCTTCCGCCATGACTTCGTTGGGCTGCTCTACAACTTGCCAGCTAGGATCAACAGGTACGCCATTAATTTCCTTGGTGGCGATGGTTGCGGTACTGGGCGCTCCGGAAGGAATAACTGGCGGTGGTGGGAGCAATTCTTGATTTTTTGGATCTAGCTCAATTTCTGTCTGTTGGGGGGGAGCAATGGCGATTGGTGACGTGGGCTTTTGAGGACTTGGGGCGACAACGGGGCGAGGGGACTTAGCAACAGTAGATGGTGTTTGTTTTGTGGCTAATACTTTTTGTTGCACCTTGGGGCGACTACTAGCTACAGGAGTGGGTGTGGTTTTAACTACCCTACTGACAGGCACAGGTGAAGGCGTTACTGGAGTTAGCTTGACTAACTTTTGGGGCTTTTTTATCGTCGGTATTTCTGAAGAAGGAATTGGCATTAAAAGTAGCAAGCCATGCAAGCCTATGGAGGCTAACCACATTAGTTTCCACATTGTACTTAATGGTGCAGGTAAGTTTTTGGTGTACGTCATGCAATTAATTATTCTCTACTTGTACTACACCAAGTTCTGAACTTACTTTCAACTAAGTCCTAACAGCTACAGACTAATTGTAAAGCTTAGTTGTAATCATTTGCAATAGTACCAAGCTGAAAAACTGCTGCAATCTCTGTAAGATAGACATTTAGTGATATTTTTGCACCACTATTAATTAAAATAGCTTGCAAAAACTTCTTAAATAAATTGTCTAATTGATGGTATTTATTTTAAATGAAAAGCTAACGTCTGTCTGGGAAAGTTGACGGCAAGGATTTACCAAAACTTTGCCCTGGAATGAAGACAGTTATTTACAAGTAGAGGATAAAGTTAGTGGCAAGTAAGTTAGGGAAAATTTCTGCTGTTGTAGCGGCGGTACTTATAGGTGGGGGAATAGCTTTCAGTAGTAAAGCAGCACAACAACAAACGTTGACTATCTATTCCGGTAGAGAAGAAAAATTAATTGCGCCCTTAATTGCCCAAGCTGAGAAAGATTTGGGGATGGATATTGAAGTCCGTTACGGCGATACAGCAGAACTTGCGATCGCATTACTCGAAGAAGGCAAAAACAGCCGCGCGGATGTATTTTTTGCTCAAGACGCGGGCGCTTTAGGAGCTTTAGCTAAAGAAAAACGCACTCTGCCTATTGCCAAGACTTTACTTACAAGAGTAGAGCCACAGTTTCGCTCCCCGGCGGGGCAATGGATCGGTGTTTCAGGGCGAGCGCGAGTAATTGACTACAACACAAAGCTAGTCAAGCCAAGCGAATTACCTACCTCGGTGGCTCAATTAACTAATCCCAAATGGCGCAATAAAGTAGGCTGGGCCCCTGCAAATGGTTCTTTTCAGTCTTTTGTTACCGCCATGCGCTTGCTAGAAGGCGACCAAAAAACCTTGGCATGGTTAAAGGCAATGAAAGCCAACGGCGCTAGAGATTATGCCAAAAATGCAGCGATCGTGGAAGCTGTCGGTAAAGGTGAAGTCTCATTAGGTTTGGTCAACAACTACTATCTCTATCGGTTTACCAAAGATAACGCCAATTTTCCAGTAGCTCATCACTATACTCGCCGAGATGCAGGAGCAATGGTGAATGTAGCAGGTCTTGCGGTGTTGAATACCACCGACCAAAAGAGCGACGCTGACAAGTTTTTAGCTTATATGCTCTCTCCCAAAGCTCAAACTTATTTTGCCAAAGAAACTAACGAGTATCCGCTAGTAAAAGGCATTCAAGCATCGCAAAAACAAATTCCCCTCAGTCAGCTTCAGCCACCAAAAATTGACTTAAGCAACTTGTCTGACTTGCAGGGAACTATAGCGTTACTTCAAGAAGCAGGGGTACTTTGAGGCTAAAAGCTTCCCAGCCGCCGTTATTTTTAGTCGCTATTGCTGCAATTACGGCAGTAGCGATTAGTTTGCCTTTGACTTATCTCGTAATTAGGACGGCGGGTGTAGGTACAGAAAACTTAATTGACTTAGTATCTCGCCCCCGCACCTTAACTGTATTGCTCAATAGTGCGGGTATGGCAGCCTTAGTTACTCTAGCTAGTGCTTTGATTGCCGTACCTTTGGCTTTTTTGACTTTACAAACTGATTTACCTTGGCGAAAGTTTTGGCTAATTGTCACTACCTTACCTCTAGCCGTACCTAGCTATGTCGGTAGTTTTGCCTTAATTGCTGCTTTTGGACCCAAAGGTAGCTTATTGCAGCTATGGTTAGAGCCTTTAGGGGTAACTGAGTTACCTGAGATTTACGGCTGGTTTGGGACTATTTTGGCGCTGACACTGTTTACTTATCCTTACTTACTGCTCAGCGTCCGGGCAGGGTTGATGTTAATCGACCCGGCGACCGTAGAAGCGGGGCGGAGTTTGGGCTTAAACCAGCTAAGTACGTTTTTTCGGGTATTGTTGCCGCAATTGCGTCCATCTTTAGTAGCTGGCGGGTTGCTGGTCGCTTTGTATGCTTTAAGGGATTTTGGCACGCCTTCATTGATGCGGTTTGATGCTTTTACGCGGGTAATTTTCCTGCAATACAAGTCAAGTTTCAATCGCAACCAAGCGGCGGCGCTGGCGATGCTGTTGGTTGCTTTGGTGCTAGGGATTTTGTGGCTAGAGTATAAAGTGCGATCGCGCGGCGTTTATTACAGTCGCAATAGTGCGATTGTTCGTCCACCTGTAATAGTAAAACTGGGCGCAATTAAAAAAATAGTTGCTTTATTGTTTTGCGCGATCGTTGTTAGCCTAAGTTTAGTGTTACCTATGGGCGTAACCTTGTTTTGGTTGTGGCGAGGATTGACAAGTAGCAATGGGGCGTATGGTACGGCTTCCTGGAGTGCGATCGCGCAGCCAGCCCTTAATTCAATTGCGGCAGCAGGTTTTACGGCGGTAATTGCGACTATTTGCGCCATCCCTGTAACGATTTTGGCGGTGCGATTTCCTAGCCGCTTGACTACAGCAATTGAGCGGTGTAGTTATATTGGTTTTGGTTTGCCAGGAATTGTCGTAGCAATATCTTTAGTATTTCTAGGTTCTCAATATTTGCCTTGGTTGTACCAAACTTTGCCAATGCTGGTATTTGCTTATTTGGTGCTATTTTTGCCCCAATCGGTAGGCACAATTAGAAGTTCGCTGTTGCAGTTGCATCCGCAGCTAGAAGAATCAGCGCGGCTTTTGGGGCGTACTCCTTGGCAGACATTGAAAGAAATTACTTTTCCTTTGGTGCGTCCGGGGGTGTTGAATGGGGCGGTTTTGGTGTTTTTGACAGCGATTAAAGAATTACCCGCAACGTTGCTATTAGCCCCTATTGGCTTTAATACATTGGCAACAGAGATTTGGAAAGCGACAGAAAATGTTTCTTTTAGCGATGCGGCGGTAGGTTCTTTGGCAATGCTAGTAGTTTCTATGGGTTCGACTTTGCCCGTGTTGTTGCACGAGCAGAAAACAAACCAAAGATAGGATGAAAAAGAGTTATGGAGAGTGAGATTTTACGGCTTGATGGTGTGAGTAAGTGGTTTGGCGAAAGTCAAGCGGTTAATGACGTGAGTTTGAGTTTGCCCCAGGGCATACTAGCTATACTTGGTTCTTCTGGTTGCGGGAAAACTACGCTGTTAAGGTTAATTGCTGGCTTTGAGCAGCTGCAAGCGGGAACTATTGAGATTGCTGGGCGCAAGGTTGCAAGTAAAAGTCGCTCTGTTCCACCAGAACAGCGCCATTTAGGGATGGTGTTTCAAGATTATGCTTTGTTTCCGCATCTGACGGTGGCGCAAAATGTTGGTTTTGGATTGAAAAAGCAAGAAAAAGATGCGGTTAGGCGGTTGATTGAACTTGTGGGGTTGACTGAACTCGAACACCGCTATCCTTATCAGTTATCGGGAGGTCAGCAGCAAAGAGTAGCTCTTGCTCGTGCTTTGGCTCCTCAGCCGCCATTGGTGCTATTGGACGAACCTTTGAGTAATTTGGACGTGCAGGTAAGGCTGAGGTTGCGAGAGGAAATTAGAGATATTTTGAAAGCGACAGGAACCTCGGCAGTGTTTGTGACTCACGACCAAGAAGAAGCATTAGCGATCGCAGATCTAGTCGCTGTCATGAGCAAAGGCAAGCTAGAGCAAGTAGGTACGCCGCAAGAAGTGTATACGCAGCCTGCTTCTCGGTTTGTGGCGGAGTTTGTCACGGGAGCCAATTTTATCCCAGCTTTTCGTCAAGGGCAGTTGTGGGCGACCGAGGTGGGCTGTTTTGCGGCGGATAATAACCAGCAAGAGCGAGTAGACTTGATGATTCGCGAAGAAGATTTGCTGCTAGAACCTACCGAAACCGATGGGGTGGGAGTGATTCACAATCGGCGCTTTTTAGGGCGAGAGTATCGCTACTGCGTGCTTACACCTTCGGGACAAGAACTACACGCCCGGACTACTACTAGCCAGATGCTCCCAGTAGGTGCGAAAGTAAGGTTAAATGTAGCAAGTACAATAAAAATATTTCCTGCTTAAGCATTGCTGGCTCATGAGCAAATCTCTAGATATAAATCTTTCTACAGAAATCGCCGAACGCATTGGTAGTAAGGCTAATAAATGTTTTGATAATGCTTATCAGGCAGCTTTGCTAGACGACCGCTATTTGTACGTTCAAGGCTTTTTAGTTGTAGGAGTTGAGCCGTATTCAGTTATGGAATATGGCTGGATTGAGCTTGACGACCAAATTATCGATCCTACTTTTGTTGCTTTGAGTCTAGATGCTCAATATCTCTCCTATTTTCCCGCCCAAAGCTTGAAAAACAAGCAGCTTATTGCCGTCATTGAGGAATCGAAAGAAGATTATCCTGAAGACGATCCATTGCCTATCTATGGCACTGCGCCTTATGAATACTACGGCGAAATCATGCTGGGTGGAAAGGATTATTTAGCTGCCTACCAGGCGGCGGAAGCCAAGTGTATAGAATTGTCTCAGCAAGAGCGCGATCGCAATTGATAATGGAGGTTAGCGGACTCGAACCGCTGACATCCTGCTTGCAAAGCAGGCGCTCTACCAACTGAGCTAAACCCCCAGGAGCAGATTGTATTATAGTTGATAACGATCTTTTAATCAATCGCTCCTTTGCAGACATCTATCAATTTGCGTCCAGAAATGACTTACATAGTTGCCTCTTTTTATAAATTCGTACATTTGCCAGACTTTGCAGCCAAGCAACAACCCCTCTTGTCTTACTGTCAAGTTCAAAATGTCAAAGGCTCGATTCTTTTGGCAGCCGAAGGAATTAATGGCACAATTGCTAGTATTTCCTCCCAAAGCATTGATGCTGTTATCTCTTTTTTGCGTTCTGACTTGCGTTTCAAAGACTTGGAGTACAAATTATCTTCTGCCGAGTCTCCACCTTTCGAGCGGATAAAAGTGCGCCTCAAGCGGGAAATTGTCACCCTTGGATTGCCAGAAATCGATCCACTCCAGCAAGTTGGCACTTATGTAAGTCCTACTGAATGGAATGCGCTGATTGAAGATCCGGAAGTAACAATTATTGATACTCGCAACGATTACGAAGTAAATATTGGCACGTTTAAAGGAGCGCAAAACCCCAAAACTAGCTCATTTAATCAATTTCCCGACTATATCGAGCAACACTTAGATCCTGCCAAGCATAAAAAAGTAGCCTTATTTTGCACAGGTGGGATTCGCTGCGAAAAAGCTTCCTCTTTGCTATTGTCTCAAGGCTTTGCCGAAGTTTATCACCTCAAAGGCGGCATCCTAAAATATTAAGAAGAAGTCCCCGCCAGTGAAAGTTTGTGGCAAGGAGAATGTTTTGTTTTTGACGAACGAGTAGCATTGCAGCACGGTTTGCAACCGGGAACTTATCAATTGTGTCGTAGTTGTGGTAATCCCGTTGCGCGATCGCCTAATAATGAAAATGTAAATTGTCCTCACTGCCCAACTAAGGCAGTTTCCTAGCTAGAGTCAAACCATCTGCAATCGGCACTAAGCTTAGGTTTATGCGCCAGTCTTGGTGCAGTTTTTGATTAAAAGCACGAATATTATTAGTACGATTATCTTGAATATTTGGGTCTGCAACTCTCCCCGACCACAGCACATTATCAATTGCAATTAGCCCCCCAGGACGAACTAATTGCAAAGCTTGCTCGTAGTAAGTATCGTAATTACTCTTATCTGCGTCAATAAAAGCAAAATCAAAAGTATCAGCTTCGCCTTTAGCTATCAACCGAGCGAGAGTATCTTGGGCAGGAGCGAGATGCAGGTCAATTTTATCGATTACCCCCCCTTGCTGCCACCAATGACGGGCAAACTCGGCATATTCTTGGTTGACCTCACACGCCACTACTTTGCCATCCTGGGGCAACGCGATCGCCACTACCAGGGCGCTATAGCCTGTAAACACTCCTATATCCAAAGTTTTCTTAGCGCCAATTAACTGTACGAGCAACGCCATAAATTGCCCTTGCTCTGGTGCAATCTGCATTTGAGCCATTGATTGACTGGCGGCGGTGGCTTGCCTAAGTTGAGCTAATACATCTGCTTCCCGTAACGAAACAGCAAGCAAGTAGTTGTAAAGCTGCGCTCCAATTCCTAATGTTTGATTCGCCATTAATCTTTGCGGACTTTAAACGTACCTACGGAAGTTTGCAACTGCTGTGCCACTTCTACCGTCCGTTTAAGCGACTTTGATACTTGGCGCGAAGAAGAAGCCGTTTCTTGGGAATTGAGCGCCAGGTTCTTCATTAATTGGGTTACAGCTTGAGCAGTTTTTGCTTGCGATACGGTAGATTGAGAAATTACTTGGACTAATTCATCAATTTTGCGCGATACCTGCAATATTTCCTCCAAACTTTGCTTGGTATCTTCCACCAGATGAGCCCCTTCATTTACCTGAGTGCTACCTAGTTGCATGGCTCGAACTACTTCGCTAGTTTGCTGTTGGATATTTTCTAGCACTTGCTCGATTTCTTTGGTTGCTCCGGCAGCTTTAGTTGCGAGTTCCCCTACTTCTTCGGCTACTACAGCAAAACCTCTACCTTCTTCCCCGGCGCGAGAAGCTTCAATACTGGCATTGATGGCAAGTACATTGGTTTGCAAGGCAATTTGGTTAATTAAAGTTGTAACTTTAGAAATTTGCTGAGATGCTTCGCCTAAATTTTTGACTTTTTTGGCAGTTTGAGCGATCGTGTCGCGCAAATTTATAATACTAAACACGGTGCGCTCCATTGCCACTCCACCAACTTGGGCGCTAGTTGAAGCATCGCGGGCTACTTGGGCTGCAAGTCCGGCGCTATCTGCCACCGCTTGGATAGATAGGCTCATTTGCTCAACCGAGTCAAGAGTGCTGACAATTTCGGTATTTTGCTTGACAGCTTCCTCCGCAAGCTGCCGAATTGCCCCTTCATTTTCGTTGATAGAAATATTTACTTTGTCCGTAGCGTGTTTTACAGAGGTAACAATTTCTCTGAGGCTCTCGACGATCGCATTGAAAAAATCGGCAACAGTGCCAATTTCTCCGGTACTAACTTCAGCCCTTACCGTCAAGTCTCCACTGGCGGCTCCTTCTACTTCGCTGAGCAACTCTACCAATTGATTTTGCAGCAATTCTTTTTGTTCCCGTTGCTCTTGCGACACTACTTCCGCCGCACTCCGGGATTTTTCTACTTGTTCCAACAAATTTGCTTGATCTAAAGCAAAGCCAATTTGAGCCGCTAACTGCGTAAATAAATTAATTTCTGACTCCTGCCAGTTGCGTGGTTCCGAGCAATGATGAGCAATCAATAAACCAAGCAATTGTTTATCTTTAAGAATTGGTGCAACTAAGTTGGCTTTAACTTCAAACCTCTCTAAAGTTTTGATATGGCACTCGGTTAGTCCAGCATGATAAATATCATTAATACCTCGCACCCGACCATTTTTATAATTTTTTATATGATGATCTTTAAAACAAGGATCGTCAATAGTTTCTGTGAGAGCTTGCGTCCAGCCAGGTACAACCGATTCAGCGATTACTGTACCGCTCAAATCAGGGTTAAAACCATAAATAACTACTCGTTCGGTGTGCATAATCTTTCGCACTTCTCGAACTGCGGTTTTGAGGATGTCGTCTAAGTTTAGAGAGCGGCGGATGCGTAAAGTAATATCTGTAAATGTCTGGGCCGCATCGGTTGCTGATTCTTGCTTTTTGAGCAAAGTTTGCAGTTGTTCAGCCATACCATTGATATTAGCGCCCAAAACTGCTAGTTCATCAGAGCCTTTAACAGCCAAGCGCGTGTCTAGGTATCCTTCTCCTAATTGGCGCACGGCGGTTGATGCGGCTATAACTGGGCGCAAAGCTCTATTTATAAACCAAGCAGCGATCGCAGCTACAATCAGCGCAATCGCTCCTGTGGCTATGGCTAAAGTTACTATCGAAGCATCACGGGTGCGGGTGGCAAATAAGGCATCTTCATCTTGAGTAACTAGCACGCTCCAGTTTAGTTGGGATGTTCCGGCAACCTTGCCCACCGGAGTATAAGATATCAAATACCATTTCCGATCTAATAAATTTTGCTCTACGTTGCTACCAACGCTCTTTACTTTTTGTAATTGAGCCGCTACCTGGGGAAAAATCTCTTGAGCATCTTTGCCTATGTAATCCGTATTATCTGTGGGTGCAACGACAATTTTTCCAATGTCATTAATTGCATAATATTTTTCGGGTACATAGCCACTAATGCTTTGCGTCAACTGACTGGCTTCCTCTTGAATAATATTATTAAAATATTTTAGGGGAGTACGCGATCGCACTATAGCAATTGTTTCTCCCGTGCGCGTACTTACCACTGGTGCAGCTACAAATATTGAATATTCTCCTGTTCCCGACGATCTTCTAGGAGGAGTAATTACGGGGCGATTAGTTCTTAAAACTTCTTGAAAATAGTTAATTTCATTGTAGTTGGGGATTACTGAACCTGCCGACTGAAATAAAACATTTCCGTCTAAATCTATAACTGCAATACTGTCGTAGCTGGGGTTATCTTTAATGTAGCGATTTAAAATTGCTTGCTTGGCTCTAGTTGAAGTTGTGGCTCTAGTCGTTGGATTATTAAGAATACTTAATTGGGATAGAGTTTGAATATCTCGGTATTGTTGAATTATAAATTGATTTATTTGGTTAGATAAAGCGATCGCTCTAGCTTTTTGTTGCTGTTGTAAGTTGTCGGTAATTTTTTCTGTAGTTATATAGGTTGCTATTGCCCCAATTAAAATAATTGGTAGTACGCTTAAGGCAATTACCAAAGCTGTTGCTTTAGTTTTTAGACTTAATCCTTGCTTAAACTTGGAGCGATTTTTTTGCGGTTCCGTACCTTTTAAGCTCGTCGAGCGATCGTCTAAAATTGTGTTATTTTCTTGTTCCTCTGGCGATCGCTCAATGAATGATTCTGGCTCAAATTTTGTTTTCATGACATTCTCAATTAATATTGCTCTAGCCAACTAATAGGGCTGTATTTTAGGTGAATTAGCAACCTTTTCTGCATCCAAAACTATCAATATCTCATTTTCTTGAGGAATACACCCGCTTACATAAGGCGCTAAAGAAGTAAATAATTCTGTTGGTGCTTGGCTGCTTTGGCGGGGAAAATGCGTTACACCTTTGACTGATTGTACAACTAGCCCCAATTTTACCCGCCCGACATGAATAATTACGATCTGATACTGTTGGGCAATCGGCTCGGTTGTCGGTAAATTCAGTAGTTGTGCTAGATTAACTACCCAAAATACCCGACTGCGACGATTTAATAAGCCTAGTACGCATTTGGGCATATTTGGCATTGGTGAAAGGCGGGCTTGCGGAACAATTATTACTTCTTGTGCATACTCCATTAGCAACAAAGCTGGAGTTTGCCGATTTAAGTAAAAACTTAAATAACCATCACTGGCGCGCTTACTTTCTGGCTTGATTAGCGGTGCAGTTTGATAACTATCCATTAATTAACCCACGACAGATTTAATTGCTAGAAGTAGCTGCTCTTTTGTAAATGGTTTTGTAACATAAGCCGCAGCACCTTGTTTTTTCCCCCATAGTTGGTCTATTTTGCCAGATTTTGAGCTGCAAATAATAATTGGCATTTGCTCGGTCGCTGGGTTATTTTTAAGTTGACGACATAATTCAAATCCGCTCATTTCTGGCATTACTACGTCAGTTATAATTGCGTCTGGTTGTTGTTTTATTGCCGCAATTAAAGCATCTTTAGCATTATCTGCCATAATTACGGTATAACCACCATCGCGCAAATATCCAGCTATCAAATCTAGTAGCGATGGCGTATCTTCCACTAATAAAACTGTACTCACTGGTTTTGTCGTCGTCCTCCTAATGGTTTTATTAGGATAAATGCCTAAACACAATTTTTAATAAGTCTGATTGAGTAAAAGGTTTGGTTAAATAGCCTGATGCTCCTACCATTCTAGCCTTAACTCTATCTATAATTCCAGTATTTCCTGTCACCATAATAATCGGTGTTATTTTAAAAAATGAGTGATTTCGTAACAAACGACATAGCTCGTAGCCATCTATTCCTGCCATTTTTACATCAAGCAAAATCAAGTCTGGCTTGATTCTAACTATCTGCATTAAAGCTTTAATAGGATCGCTAATTGTAGAAACAGCAAAGCTTTCATCATCCAAAAAATAGCTTAATTCTTTTAGCATCGCTGGGCTATCATCTACGCAAACAATTTTGTAGGTTTTTTTGTTTACTGCCGTGTCTGGCAAATTATTAATTTTCTCGGCAATAACATTAGTTGCTTCAGAATTACGTGGAGGAATTTCTGGCAATTGAGCCGGGGGTGCTTGAGCTAAAGAACTAGGGGTAGAACTTTTATAAGTGATAGTTTCTGGCGTTTTTTGATAACTTACTATTGATTCTTTTGCACCTTTGACGAAGGGCAAACTATCAAATGGTGCATGGGGAGGCTGTAATAGTATATTTCCTGCTTTAATATACGGGTACAAGCTCTGAGCTAAACGCAGTTCATCTTGATTGAGCAAAATAGCTAAATGCCGAAAACTAAATCCTTTTAAAATTGCGGTTAATTTTTGCTTTAGTTCGGGAGAAAGTTTATAATTTTTAGAAGAAGAAGCTAAATAAGGGCATTGATAAGGCGAGTTAATTTCTGGTGTTAAAGCTTGCCAATTTTGCAACTGCTTTTGAGCAAATTTAACTAAAGTTGACAAGTCAAGTCTACAAAAACTTGCCGTTTTGTCAGAAACACTACTCAATTGGTAGCTACCTTCTTCAACTAATAAAAACGATTCGATAACTTCTTTAACTAAGCCTTCAATTAAAATTTTTGCTTGGTCATTATTTAGATATTTATGCTCAATCAGCCAACAAATAGCTTGATAGTCAAGATTTATATTTAATTGTTCTCCCTCCGGCTCATTTTCAAATATCAACCTTAATTTAGTGCGAGTTTCATTGCTCAAGGATGGTATTTTGTGGGCTAGGCGGCGGAGATGGCAATCTAGACGATCGAAAGGTTCTACAGAATGGGAAGCATAGGTGATTTTGCCCTGTTTTAGATAAATTGACCAAGCAACTGAGTTGCTAAATACTGTTAAACGAGCGCTATCGTAACAGGTAGATAAGTGGGTTAATAAACTGAGCGGGCGTAGTTTTTGAAAGGTTCCACAGCTAGTCATTCAGCGCTTATTCCTTACAGCAAATGTTAGTATTTTCAAGCCTAAAAAAGTTTTAAGACCCCAGTAAAAGCTCGCTCTTAATTTCTAATTATAAAATGTCATTTAACTATTTTTAGCAAATTAAATTTACTTTAGGTCAACATGGTTTAAGCTTGACAGCGATACTTTTAGTCAAAACTATCAGTACCTAAGAATAATCTATTATACAAATAATTCTAAATCAAGATTTTTAACCTGGAACATCCAGCAAAAATTTTGCTATTTTGACCGATCGCTTGACAGTATTTCATGTATAAAAAAGCACAACTCCTATTGAAATGATCGCAGATAGCCTATGTATAGACTCGTTAGATGGTAAAAAAAAGACAGACATACTATAAAGTTAAAGCAGCAAGTAAAATCTTACCGCTTCGGCGATTAAACATATGATGTAAAGTTAAGATATAGTCTGTTCATTCTCAACCATTGTCTGCATAACTAAATAGCATGGCAAAATAACCTACTAACCCAGACTCAATATAGTTAGAATCTGTAAAGTATCTAACAAAAAACTTGCCATTTGCCTATCATCGTGGCTGCCCCCTGTTAATAGATGTAAGCGGATATTAATCAAACATTCATGCAGACAGACGAACCCATGTCTAAAAACTTAGGTTTCTGGCGAGTAGTAGCAGCTTCGGTGCTGGGCAAAAGCCATGAAAAAGTGAACCAACTATGTCAAGACGCTCATCATTGGGAGCTATTGTCAGAAGGTGTATTAGTAGCGGCTGTAGCAGATGGCGCAGGGAGTGCGAGTTTAGGGAAAGTAGGAGCAATTGTCGCCTCTCAAACCGCCGTAGAAACAATTCGCGTGCAGTATCAGGCAATTGAAAATCTTGAGAACTTTCTAGAGGATAAAGAAGACCAAAAATGGCAATCATTGCTAACCAATGCCTTAGAAGCCGCGAAAAAAGCCGTAGAAGAAGAAGCGATCGCCTGTAAAGTTGCAGCGCGAGAACTAGCCACTACATTAATTATTGTCGTAGCCACTCCCAACTTAATCGCCGCCGTCCAAGTCGGAGATGGTGTAGCTGTAGGGTGCGATCGCACGGGAAATATGATCGCCCTCACCGCACCTCAACGGGGAGAGTACGTCAACGAAACAATTTTTCTAGTTTCCCCCAACGCTTTAGAGGATATTCAAGTAAACGTCTGGCATGGTGTTGTAGCTAATATTGCGATGCTCTCAGACGGACTGCAAATGTTGGCTTTAGAAATGAATGGAGGTAAACCTCATGCGCCCTTTTTTTTCCCGATGTTTCAATTCGTCGCCGATGTCACGGACGAACGAGACGCTCAAGAACAATTAGTAGCATTTTTGCGATCGGAACGCATTAGCACGCGAACTGATGACGATCTAACACTTTTACTGGCGACTATAGTCAATTAATGCCATGAGGTTGAAACGTCAACTCGATACCCAAATTATTACCATAGACCCCGCCTCTAGTTTAGGACATGGAGGTGAGGCAAAAGTCTATAGCGTGCCGCAAGATGAAACCTTGGTAGCAAAGGTCTATCACAAGCCCACCGAGGCTCATGCCAACAAATTGATGCTGATGTTGGCAAATCCCCCAGATAACCCCGCCGCCAGCAAAGATCATATTTCTATTGCTTGGCCTGTGGACGTACTGCGGACAGTAGACGAAAGACAAAAAGTAGTAGGCTTTTTGATGACGCGAGTCAAAGAAATGCACTCGCTATTGGACTTTTACAACCCAAAAACTCGCAGGCAAAAGTGTCCGTTTTTTAGCTATCTTTATTTGCATCGTACCGCTCGTAATCTTGCCGCCGCCTTTGGCGCACTTCACGCTCGTGGTTACTGCATTGGCGATGTTAATGAGTCAAATATTTTAGTTAGTAACACAGCTTTAATTACCTTAGTTGATACAGATTCATTTCAAGTTAGAAACGAGCATAACGGCGAAATCTACCGTTGTGCTGTTGGTAAGCCAGAATTTACTCCTCCCGAACTCCAAGGGCAAAGTTTCGCCCAGTTAGACCGCAAGCCAGAACACGACTTATTTGGGTTAGCGGTGCTAATATTTCAGCTATTAATGGAAGGTACCCATCCCTTTGCTGGCATCTATCAAGGTAGTGGCGACGCGCCCCCCTACGAAACTCGCATAGCTGAGGGACACTTTGTTTATAGTCGTCGGCGGCGTACACCTTATCTGCCTACCCCGATGGCCCCCAAGCTTGAGCTACTACACCCGACGTTGCAGCAGTTATTTATTCGTTGTTTTGAAGAAGGGCATAACAATCCTCAATTGCGTCCTACGGCTCAAACTTGGCAAAGCGCCCTTAGTGAAGCTGAGCAGGATTTAACGACTTGCAAAGCGAACACTCAGCATCGCCACGGTCAGCATTTGAGTCATTGTCCTTGGTGTGAAAGAACGTCTAGGCTGAGTGGGCGAGATCCCTTTCCTTCCGCTCAAGCTGTGCGCAAGGGACAGCATCTACAACCGCTCAAAAAGCCTAAGCCGACCCTTGTAGTATCAAACAATAAGTCCAATCCAACCTACTATCCTTATAACTGTTATCGAAAAGATCCCGTAGCTGCAAGTCATCGCTACTACCGCAAGCAAAGATTTAATGCAGCAATGCTTAGCGCCATTGGTGTAGGCGCAGTTGGGTTATTTGGCTTAATGATGATAGTTAAAGACTTTAAACTTTCAAGCAAAATTAGCTCAGCATTTTTTCCCTCCCAAGAAGAAGTCGCTGCCACTGACCAAACTATTGACTCCACTAAAATTGCTTCAAAATATACTTATCAAGGAAAAATATCTTCTAAGTACGAAGACTACCATGGAGCAATAGAAAACTTCGATCGAGCTTTAAGTATTAACCCTAACGATGTTCAAGCTTATATCAATCGTGGAAATGCGCTCTATGAAAATGCCCAAAATAGCGGCAATCCCGATGAAGAATATAAAATAGCAATCAAAGACTTCAATAGCGCTCTAAAACTAAATCCCAATGAAGCAGAAGCTTATATTAGTCGGGGAATTGTGCGCTATGACATGGCTGAATATAGCCCAAATGGCACAAACGAATATCAAGCAGCAATAGAAGATTTTAATCGCGCAATCAATACAAATCCCAACAATGCTAAGGCTTATGTCAAACGCGGCATTGCTTATCAGAAATTAGCCCAAAATAGCAGCAACTTAAATCAAGGCTACCAAAAAGCGCTGAGAGATTTTGATTTGGCACTGCGGCTCGATCCTCAATTAGCAGAAGCCTATGTAGAAAAAGGCAATGTGCTGTATGAATTAGCTAAAATTAGCGGAGAAAACGAGCGCAGTTATTGGAGTGCAATTGAGAACTTGCAAACGGCAGCCAAGATATTTCGCGATCGCAATGATATGGAGCAATATCGGCAGGCTTTAGACAACCTTGGGAATATCTGTTTGGCAATAGATAGTGACTGTCAGTCGTTATTAAACAAGTCTCAGACCCCAGTAATCGCCGAACCGCAGCCAATTAAAAAAAATAAAAGTTAAGCAACAAATTTATTTGAACTAATTTAATCGTAAAAAGCATTAAGCTTTAAAATTTCTAGAGATAAAAATAAGGTCATGTCTCAAGACAAAGAAGCGGAAATTAAATATCAATTTTTAGAAGAAGTTGAGGAATATGTAGGAAAAATTGAATCGGCGCTGTTAGAATTGCCTAGCTCTAATAGTTCTAGCCAAATTGACGCTATATTAAGAGCCGCTCACTCGATTAAAGGCGGCGCAGCAATGATGGGGTTTCAAACTTTGAGCAGCTTGGCTCATCGTTTGGAAGGCTTTTTTAAAGTATTAAAAGCGCAGCCAAGCTTAATAGATGGAGAAATAGAAAAGCTGCTACTAACTGGGGTTGATTGTCTCAGCCAAGTCCTAAAATTAAATTTTCGTGGCGACTTAAACGACGGGCAATACTTAGAAGCCGCTAATCCAGCTTTTGAACAATTACATAGCCTACTTGGCGATCCTCAATCATCAGATGCGATCGCCACAATGTCTGAAGACGGACAAGACATGGCGGGGTTGATTTTTGAAACTGAAGTAGAAGAATATTTGCAACGCTTAGAATCGCTCCTAGTCGCCGATCTTGTAGCTGTTGACTTGCAAACAGAATTAGCTAATATAGCGCAAGAATTAGGTAGCCTAGGCGAAATGTTGCAGCTACCAGCCTTTACTAGCTTGTGTGAGTCTGTTGTGCAGCACTTAGAAGCAGCCTCCGATGACCCCAAGCTGATTTTAGAAATTGCTACATTAGCTTTGCAAGCATGGCGTACTTCCCAAGCAACTATTATAGTCGGCGAACTCCATGCCCTTCCTACCAGTCTAACTACGGTAGTGGAGAATCAAAAAGGCTCAGAAATATTTGATTTTATTGTGTCCGCAGGCTCTGAATTTTCTCAGTTAGAAGACAAACTAGCACCATCAGCACCTGAGCAAGAAATTGCCCTTAGCACAGCCAAAAGCGTCCATTTATCAGAATTAACAGCAACCAGCGACGATTCGGAAGAACATTTAGATAGTACGGTAAGAGTACCAACCAAACTCCTCGATCGCCTAAATGATTGGTTTGGAGAACTAACTATTGCTCGTAACAGCGTAAATATATATACTGAAAGGCTCCGCAGTTTGACCAGCTTACTCAAGTTGCGAGTCCGCACAATGCAAAACTTGGATAGTAACTTATTAGTAAGCCAGACAAATAATCCCGATGAAGGTAGAAGTAATCTAGTAGGCGATCGCTATTTTTTGCCCCAAATTATGCTTCAAGATTTGGTGCGCCTGCAAGAAGTTACCAATGATATCGATCTAACTTTAGAGGAAACCGAGCAAAGCGTTAGTGAATTAAATCGAATTGCTAAGCAGCTGCAAACTAGCTTAACCCAAGTTAGGATGAGACCTTTTGCCGATTTGGTGGCTAGATTTCCTCGGTTTATTCGGGAACTATCTTTGGAGTATGGCAAAAATGTCGAACTTAAAATTAGCGGCGAACAAACTTTGATCGATCGGACTATTTTAGAGGCTTTAAATAACCCCTTAATGCACCTGCTACGCAATGCCTTCGATCATGGGATTGAAAAACCAGAAATTCGCTCTAGTTTAGGTAAGTCAGAAGTAGGAGTAATTGAGATTAAAGCTACCTATCAAGGCAACCAAACTATAATCACTGTCAAGGACGATGGTGGGGGAATTAATTTAGATGAGATTCGCAAAAAAGCTCAACTACTAGCTATCGATCCAGATAGTAGCGAGGAGCAGCTTTTAAGTCTAATTTTTGAGCCAGGATTTAGTACGGCAAGTCAAGTTACTGCTTTGTCTGGTAGAGGGGTAGGTATGGATATTGTCCGCACTAACTTAAGACAAATTCGCGGCGATATCAAAGTTGATACTCAGTTAGCAGTAGGCACGACTTTTACTCTCAGCATTCCCTTAACTTTATCGGTTGCCAAAGTAATTTTAGTTGAAAGCAATGGTATGTTGTTGGCGTTTCTCCGCGAGTCTATTCGAGAAATGCTTCTACCCCAAGCCAGCCAATTCTGCGAAATTGCTGGTAAGGAAGCTATTAGCTGGGAAGGATATATCGCGCCTTTAATCCGTCTAGATCGGTGGCTTCAACCACCTCAACAAATTGAGCCAACGTTACTGCATGAGCCAGCAGTATTAACAATCGAGCATAATAACGAATGGGTAGGATTGCTAGTAAATCGTTCTGTAGGCGAGCAGGAAGTTGTAATTCGCCAAACAGAACCAGGAATAGCTATGCCACCAGGTTTTAGTGGCTGTGCGATTTTAGGAGATGGGAGAGTTGCACCGCTCGTAAATGTTTCCTTGTTGCTAGATTGGATTGCTAGTTGCGATCTTCCAGTTGCCGATGCTCTGCCAAAAATTATTAACCCAGAATTAGAAAGTCAAAAAGACACAATTTTAGTAGTAGATGATTCAATTAATGTCCGGCGTTTTTTGTCATTAACTTTAGAAAAAGCTGGCTACCGAGTGGAACAAGCTAAAGATGGACAAGATGCTCTAGAAAAACTTTTAACTCATCTACCGATTAAGGCAGTAATTTGCGATATTGATATGCCTCGCTTGGATGGTTACGGCTTTTTGGGACAGGTAAAATCTAACCCCAAATTTAAACAGTTACCCATAGCAATGCTGACTTCCCGTAGCGGACAAAAAGACCGTCAATTGGCTATGCAATTGGGAGCGACAACTTATTTTTCTAAGCCTTACAACGAACACGAGTTATTAGAAGCTATTAAGCAAATGCTGGATAAAAACTACAAGCCTTTGGTAGGTTAATACTTTAGTTAGAAGCAATAAAACTTTGCTAGTAAGTATACCTGTTAATATTTTGAAACTTCAGCTATCGGTAAGAGTAATGTATCCTCAATTTTTTGCCGGACTGACCGACTCATATAACTATTAGTATGAAGGCAACTGATTAACAATTGGTTAGCTTCATAATATTGTTTTAGGCTTTCCCATTCTCGATCGTTGAATTCCCAGTTATGACCAAAATTTCGGGTAGAGACGCTTACTTCTCTGAGTTTTTCCGTCCACTCAGTATTATTTACTTGCCACCATTGCTTGAAACTGTCATTGTTATCTAAATAAGGTATCTGCTGCTCTAGTTGAAGTATAGTTTGTTCTAGAGAGCGATCGACAATATGCGATCGCTCTTTAGTCCTTGTTAATACATTTTTGAAAATTCCTACAGGCTGATTTGCAAAGTCTAGAATGTCTTTGAGTGTCAAAGCCCGATCTAAGGCAAGATCCAACGCTAAATCAGCGCAAAGCGTTCGTGTAAACCCCGCATCCAACATTCTTGCTAAGTCGAGGGTTCCTCCAACGGAGTTTTGTTTCCTAGCTATATCCAAATCTAAATAAAAAGCTCTAATATTGTTTAATTTATGCCTTGAAGATACTGCCTGAGATTTTTGATTTATCCAGGTAAGAAAATCTTGTAAATTTTTACTATCAGCAATTAGCCGATCGATTTTTTCTTTCATCATTAAGAGCAAATAATCAGCATTTCGCAACATTCCTACGGTTAGTAAAAAAACCTCTCGCCAACGTTTTTCAGTTATATTGTTGACTAATTCTCTTAAGGTCGTTTCTAGAACTTGAGGATTGGAGCTTGACACAATTTCTTTAGCAGTAAAATACTCTTGAAAACACAAGTGAGAAAAGGAGTAAATTCCCCGCGCTCTTTCTACTAATAGTCCATGTTGAGCTTCAATTGATTTTACTACCGCCTCGCTATCTAGTTGTAGCAACTCGGTAGTGGTGCTAGCACTAGGTAAGTTGCAAATATAACTGCCTATATGTTGTTCTAGTTCGTTTTGTTTAAAAAAATAGTCCCCCCGCTTAAAGGTTAATAGGGCAATTTGACTGAGCAAATCTTCCTTATGCTGTAATGATAATTTTTTATATATTTGTTCCCGCTCAATATTTCGTTTTGCATCCCACTTGCGTAATAGTAAGTGCAAACCTTCTTGATAAAGCTCAGAAGTGTTAGCGGGAAAATCAGCTATTTCTTCAAACATCAAACACAGCATAGTTAGCAACAACGGATTAGTTGCCATTTCCCGAATAGGTGGGTTTTTCTGTAACTTGTATAAAAATTTAGAGCTTTTAGTTGGGTCTTTTCGAGCAAACCATTTACGAGCAAAATTAATCATTTGATCTTCATCAAAGTCGGCAACTTCTACTTCAGTAAACTGCTCCAACGTATATTCATGAGTAGCAATTCGGCAAGTTATTACAAAATAATTAGTATGAAACTTTTCGCTAAAAGTGTGAACTTCTTGTAGTAAGCGATAGCAATCTATTTCCCGGACTTCATCAAGTCCATCTAGTAGAACTAAACCCTTGCCTTGACTTAATATTTGTTCTGCTACTTCAGTATTATTAATACCATAACCATCAAATTGCTCTACGATATACTCTAGCAAAGATTTGCAGTTTTCACTTTCAGCAAAGTCTTTGAGAGTAATAAAAATTGGTACTTTATCTGCTTCCAACTTACCAGAGATACACTGCATCGCTAGATGCTTTAAAAAAGTTGTTTTGCCTGCTCCTGGTTTACCCAAAACAATGAGTTTGGGATAGTTTTTAAGTGCTTCAAATCCCGGTACTCGATCTTGAACAATTTGCCCTAAACCAGGACGCTCGAAATTATCAGCAATGCATACTTTGAGTAATTCGGCAACGCCTAACCGCCGTCTGCCAACAATTTTTTCTAAAACATTAACATCAGTGTAGATATCATTTAATTCGATTGGGTGCGACATATCTAGAACGCGCATCATGCCGCACCTCTGCTGAATACTCGAATATCCTTTTGTTCTCACTTCTTTAACTAAGGCATGGATATCGTAGCGCGCAGAGTCTGTTTCTGGCAGCTTAGGGAAATTTTCTTCACCTAAATCAGCAATTTCTTGCCAAGGTAATTGTAGTTTTTGGCAAATATGATGAAAGTTTTCTCGTCCTACAGGTTTTCCAGCAAAAAACTTTTGCAATGTAGCGCGAGATATCTCTAAATCTGCGGCTAAGTCAACCTTAGTAGGAAAAGCTAAGACAGCTTTTTTGGCACGGTTAATGCCTTGATTTGATGCTTTTAGCGATCGCTTTGACCTTCCTATCATAAATATTTAAACAACTTATAAAGTTAGTTTGCTCACTTGTAAATTCAAAAAAGATTTGATAATAAGATAGAGAGTTAATTTCCAGTCATTTAAAAAATATCTGCTCAATATAATAATATTTTTAGTTCATTTTTTATGGCTAATAATTAAACCTAAATTACCTCTTTTATAGTCATAATTATCTGTAAATATAATTAGTCTGTAAGAAAAAGTTGTTATATTATTAAACCATAAAACTTGCTTAGTTTCCAGTGCTTGCTCAATATCTGTCTAACTGAATGCCTACTTTCTGGCAAGTTTTAGTAGGCTGTATACTAATCGGCTAAATAGATGAGCTTATAGCCCTACGAATTTTCAGTGTTTAAAGGAGACTTAAGTTTTTCTTAAGTATAAAAATTGCAGCTAAGTTATAGAATGAAAACCTTTATTTAAATTATCTACCTACAGATAGTTGCAAACCCAACGCTCGGAGAAATGCTTGCTAAAAACGATAGTTATCTATATATTGAGCGACAGACCACGCGATCGCGCGACGTGTTATCAGTGGGGAAAAGTGATACATATAAGCAATTAGTAGCTCAAATAGGAGATTAACAAGTATCTGTGCAAGCCGGATTATCTTGAATGTAAGCAATTTAGGTTGAAGGATTTTCTTTTCTTGTTATTGTCGCTCAAGAAGCAGTGAAAGCTAAAGCTCCGATCGGGTGGGCGATCGCTCGCTCCAACTAATGATAGTTAACAATGTGATTAATGGTATTAACTGGCACATTCAAAATTAATTAATGGTAAAGTAATTTTCATCAATGTTGCAAGGAATTTTCCAAATTGCTTTAACGCTATTACTTATAATAGCGATCGCTTATCCACTTGGCAGATACATAGCTCGTCTCTTTTTAGGACAAAAAACTCTCCTTGACCCGTTAATGAATCCTGTAGAGAGCATCCTTTACAAATTGGGAGGCGTACAGGCAAAAGAAAATATGACGGGTTGGCAATACGCCAGAGCGATACTATACAGCAACCTAGTCATGGGCATAATAGTATTTCTGCTCCTTAGCACTCAAGGGTTCTTACCGTTAAATCCCACAAACTTAGCTGCCCCAGTTTGGCATTTATCGTTACACACAACTATTTCCTTTTTAACCAATACCGACCAACAACACTATTCCGGTGAAACAACTTTAAGTTATCTTAGTCAAATGTTAGGGCTGGGATTTTTAATGTTTACCTCGGCGGCGACGGGTTTAGCGGTAGGTATTGCTTTTATTAAAGGCTTAACTGGTAGACCATTAGGCAACTTCTATGTCGATATAACTATTTCTATTACGCGGATACTGCTACCAATATCTTTTGTTGGCGCAGTATTGCTAGTAATTTTAGGCGTACCAGAAACCATCGCTGCCCCAGCCACAGTTACAACTTTAGAAGGCGCAACTCAAACTATTGCCAGAGGTCCCGTAGCTCATTATGAAGCTATTAAGCAATTAGGCGAAAATGGCGGCGGTTTTTTTGCTATCAACTCCGCCCACCCCTTTGAAAATCCTAGTCCAGCGACAAACTTGCTCGAAACTTTGGGCATGGTATGTATTCCCGCAGCGTTGATTTTTACTTACGGCATAATTGCAGGCAATCTCAAACAAGCATGGTTATTGTTTGGGATGGTATTTATAATTTTTGCCTCTCTCACTTTTCTCACTGCCGTGGGAGAATTTCAAGGAAATCCGCTAGTAAATGCCCTGCTAGATACACCGCAGCCAAACTTAGAAGGTAAAGAAGTTAGATTTGGCTGGGCGCAAACTGCGCTATGGGCAGTCACTACTACCGGAACCATGTGCGGTGCAGTCAATGGTATGCACGATTCTCTTATGCCCACGGGTGGCTTCTCTACCTTACTCAATATGTTTTTGCAAATTGTTTGGGGCGGTCAGGGAACGGGTACAGCCTACTTATTTATTTACTTAATCTTGTCGGTATTTGTCACTGGGTTAATGGTTGGGCGGACTCCAGAATTTTTGGGACGCAAAGTAGAAAAGCGAGAAATTGTGCTTGCAAGTGTAGTCTTACTCGTTCACCCCATTGTAGTTTTAATTCCTAGTGCGATTACTCTTGGCTTTGCCGATTCTTTGTCAGGAATTAGCAACCCTGGATTTCACGGGCTGGCGCAAGTAGTGTACGAATACACCTCCGCCGCCGCTAATAACGGGTCTGGTTTTGAGGGGTTGGGAGACGCAACTATTTGGTGGAACCTCAGCACAATTGTGAGTTTACTCGCAGGGCGCTACGTGCCAATTATCGCTATTTTGCTGTTAGCAGACAGTATGGCGCACAAACAACCCGTACCCGAAACATCCGGCACATTGAGAACCGACACGCTTTTATTTACAACAGTTACCGCCGGAATAATTTTGGTTTTGGGCGTACTAACATTTTTCCCAGTTCTGGCTTTAGGACCAATTGCGGAAGCTTTTAGCATTGCTAGTCAATAGTAGAAATTATCTGTAGAGTCAAGTTGTCTTAAATTTCTAAACTAATGGATGCAAATACTCAACCTGTCTCCCCTGGTTCGTCGCGCCGAAATAAGCCCAAAGCCAATACTAAAGGGATTTACTCAAGAGCGATCAAAGAGGCTTTTGTCAAGCTCAATCCCAAGCAATCAATCAAAAACCCGGTAATGTTTTTGGTTTGGATAGGCACAATTGTGGTTGCTTTACTCACTATCGATCCAAATTTATTTGGTCCAGTTCAAGGTGAAAATTTACGGCTATTTAATGGCTTAATTGCGCTGATTTTGTTTTTTACTGTAGTATTTGCCAACTTTGCTGAAGCAGTAGCCGAAGGACGAGGTAAAGCTCAAGCAGATGCTTTGCGATCTACCAAATCAGACACGATCGCGCGTAAGCTATTAGCGGATGGTTCATTGCAAGAAGTATCTTCCACTACCCTCCACCGAGGGGATATGGTCAAAGTTATTGCAGGCGACATTATTCCCGCCGATGGTGAAGTTATAGCCGGAGTAGCATCGGTAGATGAATCGGCAATTACTGGCGAATCTGCCCCCGTACTTAAAGAACCAGGTTCAGATGTGGCAAGTTCCGTTACTGGAGGAACGCGAATTTTATCGGATGAATTAACTATTCGCATTACTTCCGATCCCGGTAAAGGCTTTATCGATCGCATGATTGCCTTAGTAGAAGGTGCAGAACGCGCTAAAACCCCGAATGAGATAGCTTTAACGGTACTACTAGCGGTGCTGACGCTGGTATTTTTGTTTGTAGTTGCAACCTTGCCCGCGATCGCAAATTATGTTGATAGCCCGGTAAGCGTCACTATTTTGATTGCTCTACTCGTGGCGCTAATTCCCACCACTATCGGCGGATTGCTAAGTGCGATCGGGATTGCAGGCATGGACAGGGTAGCTCAATTTAACGTCATTGCGACTTCTGGCAGGGCGGTAGAAGCCTGCGGCGACGTAAATACTTTGGTATTAGACAAAACTGGGACAATCACCCTAGGAAACCGCCTTGCTGAAGAATTTATCCCCGTCAACGGTCACTCAATAGCAGATATTGCTAAAGTGGCGCTGGCAGCTAGTGTCTTTGATGAAACGCCGGAAGGAAAATCGATTGTGCGGTTAGCCGAGAAATTAGGCGCAACGGTGGACTTTGACCGCAATGCTGCTGAGGGATTGGAGTTTTCGGCAAAAACCCGGATGAGCGGTACAAATTTACCTAATGGGACAGAGACGAGGAAGGGAGCGGTAGACGCAGTTAAAGGCTTTGTGCGTTCGCGTAGTGGCACTTTAACCCCCGATCTCGATGCCGCCTACGAAAGAGTTTCTAATCTTGGTGGTACGCCTTTAGCTGTCGCTCTAAATAATGATGTTTACGGCGTAATTTATTTAAAAGATATTATCAAGCCTGGTATCCGCGAACGTTTCGATCAGTTGCGGCGCATGGGTGTCCGCAGCGTCATGTTGACGGGAGATAATCGGATTACGGCTTCGGTGATTGCGGCGGAAGCGGGAGTAGATGACTTTATTGCTGAAGCTACCCCCGAAGATAAAATTGAAGTTATCAAACAAGAACAAGCTCAAGGTAAGTTGGTGGCGATGACTGGAGACGGTACAAACGATGCTCCGGCTCTAGCGCAGGCAAATGTAGGCGTGGCAATGAATACAGGAACCCAAGCCGCCAAAGAAGCCGCAAATATGGTCGATTTGGACTCCGATCCGACAAAGTTAATTGATATTGTCGCAATTGGTAAGCAATTGCTAATTACTCGCGGTGCGTTGACTACTTTCTCCATTGCTAACGATATTGCCAAATACTTTGCTATTATTCCGGTAATCTTTGCCTCCGCACGGCTAGATAGTCTCAATATTATGCGCTTGACTAGCACCAATTCTGCCGTATTAGCGGCGCTGATTTATAACGCTTTGATTATTCCGGCGTTGATTCCTTTAGCGCTGACTGGGGTAAAATTTAGACCCCTAACAGCTAATCAGTTGTTGCAAAGAAATATCTTACTTTATGGCTTGGGAGGCGTGATTGCGCCATTTATAGCGATTAAAGTAATTGATTGGGCGATCGCATTAGTTGGTTTAGCTTGAAAATTAAGATATGGAAAAAATTAATCTATTAACTGGAATTGAGTGGCGCAGGCAGAAAATGCCCTTATACGCCTTTTTATTACTGTGTTTAAATTTGGTTGTTGCTCCCGCCGTTTATGCTGCTGCGAGTGGAGCTTTAGAACGCCGTCATGCTTACGCTTTGGGGATACTGGGTTTGCTGACGTTTGGACTTGTTGTTTACTTATTTGTTGTCGTCTTTCAACCGGAGCGTTTCTAGCTTATGTCAGTGATTGGCGAAACTACTAAAGCAATTCGGATGACTTTAGTGTTGTGGGTATTAACAGCAATTATTTATCCATCACTGGTTTTAGCGATTTCTCAAGTTGCCTTTCCCTATCAAGCCAACGGTAGCTTAGTGCCAAATTTGGAGGGAAACCTGATCGGTTCGGCTTTAATTGGTCAAGCTTTTACCTCTGACCAATATTTTGCTAGTCGCCCTAGTACAACTAATTACAGCCAAGGTAAAGAGGCTGCACCTACGGGCTTATCTGGTGCGAGTAACCTAGCACCTAGCAATAGCGATTTGCTTAAGCGCATTCAAGCAGAAGTTATCAGGTTGCAAGAAATTAACGTTCGACCTACTGCTGACCTAGTTTACACGTCTGGTTCCAGCTTAGATCCGCATATTACTGTAGAAAATGCGCTTTCCCAGTTGGAACGAGTCGCCACCGCCCGAAATTTGTCTAGTGAAGATATTGCGCCTTTAATTGCCGAACATACTCAATCGAGATTTTTGGGTATTTTTGGCGAACCAAGGGTCAATGTTTTGGGCTTAAACCGCGAACTCGATCTTTTTGCCTTTTCTCGTCAACCGAGGCAATAAGTCAATAAATACAATTGTTTGTCGGCAGTTGCAGGGGGTGTGCGATTCGTTGAGTGCTCAATCACGGCAGACAGCCCGTACATAAGCACTCCAGCCAAGACTCCCACATCTTGTGCTGAACTTCAAGGCTGATGTAGGTGATATCAAGTCGCATAACCGATTATGATAAAAATGAAGAGTAAAAAGATGAGTTATGCCGAAACGGATTACGGTAGCCGAGCATTCAAATATTGCTCAGTTAGAGCAGCTTTATAAACAGGCGACCGGTGGAGTAGAAAGTCGCCAGTTCCAAATTATTTGGTTACTAGCACAAGGAAAGAAAACCGAGGAAGTAGAGGAAATAACTGGTTACAGCAGGACATGGATTTACGCCTTAGTCAAAAGATACTGGTGTACAAGGAAGTGAAGGCTTGGGAGACTTTCGTCACCAA
>NZ_JBYCCV010000036.1:0-36813 GCF_057473825.1 Aliterella sp. E5.1 | reverse complement strand
CTTTGGGTATATGTATAATCTCATACCTAGAAGTGAAAGTCAAGACTAATTGGAGACTAAGAGTCTCCCGCTATCCATCCCCTCCCTGCCTGCGGCGAGGAAGGGGAATTCCGCGAAATCCGTTAAATTTAGATAGTCTACTTTTCAGCAGTATTGTCCAAATTCTTCTGGTTTCACAGAAGCTATGGCATAACCAATTTATAGTTAGCTGCGAATGAAATGAGTGCAAATTTTTGTATTTTGATACCTTCTAAAGTTTTTCAAGTTGAAAAACGTTTCCCTGAAAAATTACAAGCGTGGCTTACAGGTCATAGGGAGGAATTCTACTCTAGTTACCCTGTCCCTAACTACCGTTTGCCTAATTACTCATTAATTACACTATCAGAATTTCAGGGTCGCCCAGATGTTCATTTAGACTTACAAGAAAAAATGTATAGTCGATATCATGTAATAGATTGGGAATTTTATTTCCTACAATCTTCTGTTCTGCAATCCTTATTATCGTGGTTAGCAGAAATATACGTTTACGGTGAAGTTGGTTTATTAAACTATTGGTCAGATAGCCGCAAGCGCTATCCTCCGATTACAGTTGGCAGTATTGAGGGAAGTGTTTTACAGTTACCTGCTAGTAAATTGCCACTCGATAAAATCCTATTTCTCCCTTTGACCAGTTATTTGATTTGAGTGAATTACACTATTGTCTAGGTATATTTTTTGTAGGACTACCAGCAGATACGGGAATTTTTCAGAAGGCATTGGCACATGACGAGCGTCCATGCGATTGTTCAAGGAGGTCTTGAATTGAATCTAATACCGGAAAAACTGCCTTTTTTAGAGTCAATTTGCTGGCAAACAGCAGATGTTTATCGCTTTACCCCTGAGCAGATGTTAAGTCGCTACGAGCGAGGCTATTCATACCGCCAGTTATTTAATAATCTTGAGGGGGAGAAATTAAAATTTTTGCAGGCGCTTGCAAAACAATATGATTCTTGGCTTCAAGTCACTTTATGACTTTTAGGTTAGCTCATCCTTTAGTGGTTTTCAAAAGGAATCAGGTTGCTCTGTCAAAGTTTCAACTAGCAAAGTCATTTGCTGCTGCTTTTGAGCTAAAAAAGCTTCGCACTCGCGCAAATACTCCACCGCCGTACTAAATTCTGTAAAAACTTCCGCAAGCTCTAATTCGCCGGATTCTAGTTGACTAATAATTTTCTCAACTTTGGCAACTGTTGCCTCATAATTCCAATTTGTTTTCTTTTTGGCGCGAGGAGAATCGGTCATTATTTATCGAGAATTTCTGTTACTTTGACTTTAACTCTACCTGTACCTAGTTGGACAAGCAACTCTTGCTCCTTCGCTAACTCAGAACTAGATCGCGCGATCGCCCCATCTTCTGTTCTAACTACAGCATAACCCCGTTGCAACACCGCTTTGGGGTCTAAAGTTGCAAGCTTTTCCTGCAAAAACTTACAGTGCAAAGTCTCATTTTGCAACCGTTTTTGGGTTGTTTGGACTAACTGTTGCTTTTGCCAAGCAATTAGCTGTTTTTGTTGCTGAATTTGTTGCTCTAAAGGCAAACGTTGCAAGCGATTTTGCAAGCGATTCAGACGAGCTTGAACGGTATCTATTTGCAGCGTAGCGGCCCGTTGCAGAGCTTGTAGGAGATCGCGATGCTCGGCGTAGAGGGTGGCAAGTTCTGGTACAACTTGTTCGGCGGCGGCGGTGGGAGTATGCGCCGCAGCATCGGCGACTAAATCGGCGAGGGATTCGTCGCGTTGATGACCAATTCCGGTAATGATTGGAATTGAACTTTTTGCGATCGCTCTTACGACTCTTTCGTCATTAAAACAAGCCAATTCTTCGGTTGCACCACCACCACGAGCTAATATTAATACCTCTGCACGACCATCTTTTTCTACCCTCTCTATAGCTTTGACAATTGATGCTGGCGCTTGTTCTCCTTGCACTACAGCCGGGGAAAATAGCACGTGTAAGCCTGGATAACGCTGTCCTAATGTTTTTTGCATATCTCCCCAGGCGGCGGCGGAGGCAGAAGTTATTACAGCAACGGTTTGGGGATGCTGGGGGAGGGGTCTTTTGCGTTCTATGTCAAATAAACCTTCGGCTGCCAAGAAGTTACGCAATTGCCGATAGCGCAGTGCTAATAAACCAACTCCTGCGGGTAAAATTTGCCATACAGTTAGCTGATATTGTCCGCGCCCAGGATACAAACGGATACTGCCTAAAACTATAACTTGCTCTCCAGTTACAGGCATTTGTGCCAATTTTTCTAGTTGACCATTCCAAGCGACACAACTAATTGCGGCTTTATCTTGGGGATCGGTGAGGGTAAAAAATAGCCCCCGGCGGTGGTGATTGGTGCTAGATACTTCTCCCGTAATCCAAACTTGGCGCAATTGCTCGTCTTGCTCTAATAATTCTTGAATGTAGGCAGTGATTCCACCTACAGAAATCGGTGCTAATTCTGGTATGGTGTCGGGGTTAAAAGTCATGAACGGTAATGCGATCGCACGTTATCAATAATTTTCTTGGTAATTCTAAGCTACTGCAATTAAATTACTTCTCAAGTTGACTTCTCACCCAACGCCGAAAAGCTTTTATCAGTTCAAGATAATCGATTGTTTGGGCTTGTTGTAAAAAACTAGCAATCTCTGAAATCGGCAAGCTTGCAAAAAATTGACTTGTTTGGGAAGTAGTGTAAATCCCATTTTGTAATTGTTGAACCGTTAATGAATCCCCGTTGTAAATCCAAACTTCTGCCACACCCAAATCGGCATAAACTTGGAGGCGATTGGGAGAACTGCTAGTAATGTCGATTTCAATTACTAAATCCGGTGCAGGCTCGATAGTAAGATCCAGTCGCTTTTTACCACGAATTGCGGCGATATTGCGGAAATAGAAACATTCGTCTGGTTCTGCGCCACTTAGTTCTGGTCGTTGGAAGGTGGTTGAACCTAGAGGATAAATTTGGATATTTGATTCTTCAGCTAAAGTTTCTACAAAGCGCCCCATAACTGTTTTATTCAGTTCATGTTCAGGAGAGGGAGCCATGATTTCTAGAGTACCGCGATTATAAGTAAGGCGAAGACGGCGATCGCTTAATTCCTTTAGCAACGTTTCGTAAGTCTGCCAACTTATCCCCGAAAGGTGAATTATTTCCGCAGGTGGCGCAAACAATGTTGCAGTCATAGTTCAACCAAAACCCAATGCTTGTATTTTAAAGGATAGCGAAAGCGTAGAGAGCGCTCTTAGTTCAATTCTCCAGTAAGGCTCTAGCTAAATAGCTATGATAGATTGAAGTTTACAAGCATTGAGGGCGATCGCTATGAGTCGCATTGTAAATAAACTCAGCCTGCAAGAGTTTTTAGATTCGCCGGAAAGTGGAGATCGCCACGAGTTTGTTGATGGAGAAATAGTCCCTAAAGTGTCACCCAAATACAAACACGCCAACGTCCAAGGGCGATTGTACCGATTTATAGATGATTGGTGTACTCAACAGCAATGTGGTCGGGTGCTTCCAGAATGGGCTGTAGTTTTGCAGCGCCGGGGACAAGATTGGGTTCCAGTTCCTGATTTGACCTATGTTTCCTACGAACGATTGCCTTTAGAGTGGGAAGAAGATGCTGCTTGTCCAGTAATACCTGAATTAGTTGTTGAAATTATCTCTCCCGGTCAGTCTTTTGGCGAAATGACGCAAAAAGCTACAGATTATTTACTAGCTAGAGTAAGCCGCGTGTGGATAGTAGATAATCAAGCCCAGTCGATAACTGTTTTTGGTGCAAATGAGTTGCCCCAAATCTTTTGGATTAATGACACAATTTCTGATGTACTGTTACCAGGACTTTCGCTCTCCCTTAGCGCTCTGTTTGCAAAAAAGTAAAGAGCGATCGCCTAATGCCAGCTAGTATTAGCCACAAAAGCTAGTTATCCTAGTGCTAATCCTCGCCAACTACAGATTGCAAATTAGCTTTACATTACTTCACTTAATCGAAGTTTGCATACCGGGCGGAGAGGAGAAAAATTCGGTAAAATAGTATATCTGCACTACTGCTGAATCAAATTACAGTTTTTATATACCTCCCTACTTAGAGGCGCGAATGGCAATCGAAACAACAGACACCTCTGGCAAGCAAAAAGCCCTAAACTTAGTCCTTACCCAAATCGAGCGCAACTTTGGCAAAGGTGCAATCATGCGCCTTGGCGATGCCACCCGCATGAAAGTAGAAACAATTTCTAGCGGCGCTCTTACCTTGGATTTGGCTTTAGGCGGCGGTTTACCCAAAGGACGGGTAATTGAAATATACGGTCCAGAAAGTTCTGGTAAAACAACTCTAGCCCTTCATGCCTTAGCTGAAGTTCAAAGACAGGGCGGTGTTGCCGCCTTCGTTGATGCCGAACACGCTCTCGATCCTACCTACGCGGCAGCTTTGGGTGTGGATATTGCTAACTTGCTAGTTACGCAACCAGATACCGGAGAAGCAGCCTTAGAAATTGTCGATCAGTTAGTGCGGAGTGCTGCCGTTGATATTGTAGTCATTGACTCGGTAGCGGCGCTAGTTCCCCGCGCAGAAATTGAAGGCGAGATGGGAGATGTCCATGTCGGCTTGCAAGCTCGATTGATGAGTCAAGCTTTGCGTAAAATTACTGGTAACATTGGCAAGTCTGGTTGCACGGTAATCTTTTTAAACCAGTTGCGGCTAAAAATTGGCGTTACCTACGGTAGCCCAGAAACAACGACTGGCGGTAATGCTCTAAAATTCTATGCTTCGGTACGGTTAGATATTCGCCGCATTCAAACTTTGAAAAAAGGTACGGACGAGTTTGGCAACCGCGTCAAAGTCAAAGTGGCTAAAAATAAAGTTGCTCCACCTTTCCGCATTGCTGAGTTTGATATTATTTTTGGGAAAGGAATTTCTACCCTTGGTTGCATCGTAGATTTAGCTGAAGAAACCGGGGTGATTGTCCGCAAAGGCGCTTGGTACAGCTACAACGGCGAAAACATCTCTCAAGGTCGAGATAATGCAATCAAGTACCTAGAAGAAAGACCAGAAATTGCTGAAACTGTCCAGCAACAAGTACGCCAAAAATTAGAAATGGGTGCGATTGTTTCTGCTAACTCTGTGGCGGTAGTTAGTGAAGACGAGCGTAGCGAAGAAATAGATGAGTTAGATGGCGAATAAATAGAAATTAGTAATCGCACAAAATAGCGCTCCCAAAGGAGCGCTATTTCATTGTAAAGCTGCTGTTTACCGTTATATGTCGCTGCACCGATTAAATGGTCTTGGTAACTAGGGTAGGAGCCTCGCAAGGTGCGATTGAGTATTTGACCAAATCTGCCAATTCTTGGAGTTGGCTAATTGCCTCCGCTCCTTCCAACTTCATCAATTCGCGGTCATCCCGCATTTCTGTCCAGGTAATTCCGTAATCTGATACCAAAAACCGGATCAGATGGTCTTCATTTAAGCTGACCATAAATGAGGCACTACTCATTTGACCGCCACAGGTATAACAAGATGCTGGGTAGCCACGGCGCTCTAGTACGATGGCTAAAGCTTGTAGGTTCATTACCAGATCTTGAACAAATTGTCGGTGTTGCTGTGCTAGTCTTAGAAACACTGTTTTCCTCCAAACACCACACTTAATTGTAAGCCCTTTTTATATTTTCTTTAGATTTACTACCAATTTTAGGTAAACAAATCTGCAAATAAACTTATTGGGCGTTGCTTTAACTACTTACTTACCTATCGAGGTTAACCGATCCCCAATAAAACTGCCGAATCTTGACCAAATAAAAGCCCCTTTATCTATTTTAAATCTGCCCAAGAAGCTTGCTGTACAAGCATAGTAGCTAAATTCACAAAAATAAATAAATTCCTAATATTTAATACTTTTGATATAGAGACAGTGCAGTCTCTTGGCTTCTCTTTAACGTTGCTCTTGGCACTGTTCAATTAGGGTAGCAACTAAGCCCGTCCACCCTGTTTGATGACTTGCGCCTAATCCAGCACCATTATCGCTATGAAAATACTCATGGAAAAGCATTAAGTCTTTCCAATGGGGATCGGTTTGAAACTTTGCCACGCCTCCATTGAAGGGACGCTGATTAGAGCCATCAATCAGAAAAATCTGCATCAACCTTTGCGATAATTCCGTTGCTACTTGTTTAAGGTTCATCATTTGCCCGGAACCTGTGGGACATTCCACTAAAAAGTCATCGCCCAAGTAGTTGTAAAAGTTGTGCAGCGACTCAATAATTAGATAATTGATCGGAAACCAAATTGGTCCTCGCCAGTTGGAATTACCACCAAATAAAGCGGTTTTTGATTCTGCTGGTTCGTAATCTACCCGATACTCAGTGTCGTTGATATTGAGAATGTTGATATTGAGAATGTAAGGATGAGACTTGTGGTACTTGGAAACAGAACGAATGCCATAAGGACTTAAAAACTCCTGTTCATCTAGCATTTTGTGCAAGATACGGCGGAGTTTGTCAGGGTAAGCGATCGCAAGTTGTCTTCTAGCGCCCACGCCCAGAGTTTCCATACAGGCGACGTTTCTTTTCAAGTCGGGACGATTGTTGATAAACCAATCCATTCTGCGTTTGAAGTTGGGGAACTGCTTTAAGGTTTCTGGCTCCAAATTTGCGATCGCAAATAAGGGAATTAGTCCGACAAGACTGCGCACTTTCATTTTGCATTGGCGATCGGGAAATTGCAGCGCATCGTAGTAAAAACCATCAGTTTCATCCCACAATGATATTTTGCTCTCGCCTATCCCGTCCATTGCTTCGGCAATGCGGAGAAAATGCTCAAAAAATTTGCTGGCAATATCTTCGTAGGCGGAGTTTTCTATTGCTAATTCCAAAGAAATCGTCAGCATATTTAAGGCATACATCGCCATCCAACTTGTCCCGTCAGCTTGTTGAATATAGCCGCCTATGGGCAACTTAGCACTGCGATCGAAAACTCCAATATTATCCATGCCCAGAAAGCCACCTTGAAAGATGTTTTTGCCTTCTATATCTTTACGATTTACCCACCACGTAAAGTTCAATAGTAGTTTTTGAAATACTCTTTCTAAAAACTGCCGATCTGCTCGTCCATAGATTTGTTTTTCTATCTGATAAGTCCGCCAAGTTGCCCAAGCATGAACGGGGGGATTGACATCGCCAAAAGTCCATTCGTAAGCTGGCAATTGCCCGTTTGGGTGCATATACCATTCTCTAGTCAGACGGCTAAGTTGGCGTTTGGCAAAGTCGGGATCGATAGCCGCTAGGGGAATTACATGAAAAGCCAAATCCCAGGCTGCATACCAGGGATATTCCCACTTATCGGGCATGGAAATAATATCGTTATTAAATATATGCACCCATTCGCTGTTTCTGACACTTTGGCGTTCTTTGGGCGGCGGTGGAGTATCGCGATCGCCTTTTAGCCAGTCTTCAACCACGTAATAATAAAATTGCTTGCTCCACAACATTCCGGCGTAGGCTTGACGCTGGATGTTGCGCTCGTCGGCGGATAATTTGTCTGAGGAAAGGCGTTGATAAAATTCGTTGGCTTCGGCTTTACGAGCTTGAAATATATTGTTAAATTCTGCGCCAAAGGCTTGTGACTCATCTGACTCATCACTGAGGCGCAGCCAGATCGTTTCTGTCTCTGCGGGTTTAACCAGTAACGTGTAATGGGCGGAAACTTTAGTACCAGTTAAATTTGGATTTATTGAGGGTTGCTTGTGAATTAAATAATCATTAATCCCGTCTTTTGTATAGGGGGAAGCATTGGGCGAATTGAATAATTTTTGGTTATTAGTTTCGTTTTCTGTAAAAAGTAAGTCAGTTTTGCCTTTACAGTACAGCCAACGATCGCCCAAAGTTGGGTGAGCAGCTTCGATAATACTAAGTTCGTTACTAGACTGGGCTACTTTTATAATTGGCTTCGGATATTTGTTGTTCCAAGACCAATAATTTCTAAACCAAAGTGTAGGTAATAAATGTATTTGCTTTTCTTCATCCCCTCGATTAGTCACACTAATTTTGATTAAAATATCTTCGGGGGAATTTTTGGCATATTCGACCACCACATCGAAGTAGCGATCGCCATCGAATATACCAGTATCGATTAATTCAAATTCTGGATCTGTGCGATCTCGCAAGTTATTTTTTTCGACTAATTCTTGGTAAGGAAAGGCAGCTTGTGGATACTTGTACAGACACTTCATGTAGGAATGAGTGGGGGTATTGTCTAAGTAAAAATAATATTCTTTGACATCTTCGCCGTGATTGCCTTCATTACCTGATAAACCAAATAGTCTTTCTTTAATAATTGGATCTTCGCCATTCCACAATGCGATTGCTAGACATAGCCTTTGGTGGTTGTCAGAAATACCCGCAATTCCATCTTCTCCCCAACGGTAAGCGCGAGATCGAGCGCTATCGTGAGGAAAATAATCCCAAGCCGCACCATCAGCGCTGTAGTCTTCTCTTACCGTTCCCCATTGGCGATCGCTCAAGTACGATCCCCAACGTTTCCAATAACCAGTGCGGTCGCGATCGGCTTGCAATCTTGCTTCTTCTTTAGTCATAAAGCTGAGTATCACTTTTGCTAAATGCCAAATCTTAGCCAAAAATTTTACTAAAGGCTAAGATTTGGCTACACTTTTATTGTTCTCCAGTAATTGATAGGTTATCAACCCAAACTCTAGGACAAACGCCACCAGGAGTTAGTTCTGCTTCCTTTTCGATATAAATAATTGATTGGAACAGTTCTAATATGTCTCCAGCTACCGTTGCTGATTCAATACTGGTTAGCTTGCCGTTATTTACTATCCAACCATCAAAAGGCAAAGAGAACGAGCCTTGTAGGGCTTTTACTCCCGCATGAAGGGCTTGCAAGTTGTCAATAAATATTACGTTGTCGGCATTATCTAAACTATATTCTTGCTCTTGCGTAGCGGATGAATAGACATGATAAAAGTGAGGACTCAC
This sequence comes from Aliterella sp. E5.1, assembly GCF_057473825.1. NCBI lineage: Bacteria > Bacillati > Cyanobacteriota > Cyanophyceae > Chroococcidiopsidales > Aliterellaceae > Aliterella > Aliterella sp. E5.1. The sequence goes on along the minus strand of NZ_JBYCCV010000036.1, from coordinate 27,809 downwards.
CGATACTTTTGCGCCAATATTAGCGTGTCCGGTAGGTTGAGCATTTAGGCGTTTGGCTGTACCTGCGCTGTGCATAAAGTTGCTCAACACGCCATCGCTAATTATTGGTAGTCTCCGAGTGGGCGTACCTTCGCCGTCAAAGGTTTCGGCGGCTACATTGTCAGGATGCAAAGCGTCATCAGCGAAGGAAAGCAAAGGAGAAGCAATTTGCTTTCCTAGAGATTCGGGGGTAGAGAGGCTTTGTTTGTCGAGAATATTTTGAGCGTTAAAAAGGTTTGAAAATGCTCCTAATAAACTCAAAAAAGCATCGGGGGAGAAAACTACTCGATATTTGCCTGTTTTGACTTTTTCATAGTTCAAATGGCTAATTGTTTTTTCTGTAGCTTCTTTGAGGCAAGCTGGAATATCAAGCTTAGGGAGACTGCGACTAATGCGGAAAGCGCCAGCACTGCGGGGTTTTTTACCTTCTTGCTCAGTTTTGGTATAGAGGTAAATGGACGTATAAGAACGAGCTTCGTTGCGAACGGCTCCGGCACTATTGAGATAAAATCTGTTGATATCTCGTTGGGCAAGAGCATTGTAAGGCACTCCGGCGATCGCACTGTGAGCAGATAGTAGTTCTTTTTCGGCTTTAACTAGGGTTTCAATGAGTTCTGCTACTGGTGCTTGGGTGGCAGTTTCTTGAGTTTGGGCTGCTAGGGGTGAAGTTGCTTCGGGGCTAAAATCGGGGATATTGTCTTTGACTCCAAAAAAGCTGGCTTCGTAGGCAGTTTTTATGGCTAATTCCAGTCCTTTGGGGTCTACATCGGTGGTGCTAGTGACTCCCATTGTATTGTCGGCATTCCAAACTCTAACCATTACACTAGAACGGTTTGAGGCTTTTACTTGTTTTGGTTCCCCGGTGTCTACTTGGACGCTGGTTTCGTCTACTGATGAGCCATAAATATCAAATTTATCAATGCCTAGTTGTTCGGCACTGGTTTGAGCGTAATTTGCAAGTTCGGCGATTTTTGTCACGTTAATAGACCTTATTGTTGGTTTTTTATGTGGCGATGTAGAGACGTAGCAGTGCTACGTCTCTACAGACATGGTTGAATTGTTTGATTTACCTACCGCCTACGGTGATTGAATCTACTTTGATATGTGGTTGACCAACAGTTACATAAATGCTGCCGCTTACAGAACCGCAAAAACCTGCCGCTAGCCCTAAGTCTTGGGAACACATAGAAATTTTGTTCATGATTTCTTGCGCGTCGCCAATTAGGGTTGCGCCTTTGAGGGGCTTAGTTAGTTTGCCGTTTTCAATTAGATAGGCTTCATCAACTGCAAAGTTAAATTGACCAGTTGCGCCGACGCTACCGCCGCCCATTTTCTTGCAATATATGCCTTTATCAATGGAGGCAAATAAATCCTCTGTAGAATAGTCTCCTGGAGCAATGTAGGTGTTACGCATTCTTGACGCGGCGGCAAAAGTATAGTTTTGGCGACGACCGCTACCAGTGCGGGGTTGCCCGGTACGCATTGAACCTGTGCGATCGCTGATAAAGTTTTTTAGTATGCCTTTTTCAATTAAAAGGGTGCGTTGGGCTGGCATTCCCTCATCGTCCATGTCAATTGTGCCAAATGCTTCGGAAGATAGTCCTTCGTCCCAAGCTGTCAGGCTTTCGTGAGCAATTTTTTGTCCTTTTTTGTCAGCAAAAGGTGTTGTTTTGCGCTCAATTTGGGTCGTTTCTAATAGGTGTCCGCAGGCTTCATGGAAGATTACGCCTCCAAACTGATTTGCCATGATTATCGGATAATTGCCCGATTCGACGTAATCGGCATACAGCATTTTTCCGGCGGATTCTGCTACTTCTGCGGCGGTATCTGCATAATCCCAATTTCTTAGGAAACTAGGCGAACTTGTATCGCCGACTCGCTGATTTATCGCGGCGCGGTTTGCTCCTTCGGCGCACAGCAAGCTATAGCCTACTGACTGACTGAGGCGAATATCTCTTGCAAAAGTACCGTCACTAGCAGCGATTAGAACTTCTTGCCAATCTCGAAAATAAACTGCTCGTCTCGATTGGACGTGACTTGCTTTAAGTTTTAGCTGGGCGTTTGCGTCTAACAATACTTCGCCCATTTCTTGCATCGAACTACAGCCGGAAAGCCAAGTATCTTTACCTTTTTTGGTGGCGTAGTCTCGCAGCAACTCTAGGTTGATTTCGGGAATATAAGAGTTGGCATTGGGCAATTGCAACCCAAGAATAGATAAACCTTTTTCTAAAGCTGCTTTTAGTCCGTTAAATGATAAGTCGTTGGTGCTAACGTAACAATCCGCCGAACCGCGAAATACTCTTACTCCCGCGCCTGTAGATAGTCGGGGTGAGATGCTAGTAATGGTGTCTTCTTCGGCTTGGCAATTAATGTAATTTACTCGCTCTACGAAAAACTCAATAAAATCAGCACCCGCCGCCCGTCCTAAGCCAAGCAGGGTCGATAGGGGAGCTTCCCAAGTTTCATCAAAGCGATCGCTTGACGAGTTGTATTGTAAGTTTAGTAGTTCTTTGGATAGTAAGGTACTGGGATAGGTCGATAGCATCATCGGGTCTGCGCGTCCTTGCTGAGAGTTGACTTATAAAGCCTGGCTAAACTCAGTTTAACAAACCTCTCTAAGTCTCGTTGGTTAAAAGCTTTGCAAACCCTGCTTGCTCAAAATCGCGATCGCAGATAACAGTTTAAACTCTCAAGCAGGACTAGAAGTAGAACTATGCGCCGCCGCTTCTTTGATAACTTCTAAAACTTCTTTGGCATGAGAAATCATTGCCAAGTGGCTTGATTCTACAGAAATTGTTGTTGCGCCTATTCGTTTAGACAAATCGCGCTGCAAATCCGATGGAACAGATTGGTCGTTACTGCCAACAATATACCAGCTTGGTTTAGTTTTCCACGCTGGCAAATCTACTTTTGCTTGCAGCAGTGATGTAGAAGGCGGAGTCTGCGTTGCGTATATCAATGCTGATTGTGCGGCAGGAAGGTCACTTGCTAGAATCTTTTGTACGCCTGCTTTTGCAATCCAAATAAAGCCCTCTTGTTCTTGAAAATACTGCGATGGGGGTTCGTACTTACTCATCAAATCTATCATCGATTCGCCCGCATCAGGAGCAAGCGCAGCAATATAAACTAAGCCAGATACTCGTTCGTCGTTGCCAACTTCGGTAATGACCGTACCACCCCACGAATGACCAACTAGAATACATTTACCTTCAATGCGATGCGATCTAAAGCGCGTTTTGTTGCAGCAATGTCATCCGCTAAGGAAGTAAGTGGGTTTTGAACTGCAATAACTTCGTAGCCTTCTGCTAACAGCGTGGAAATAACTTGATTGTAACTAGAGGCATCTGTCCAAAAACCGTGAACCAACACAATGTTTTTAACTTTACTCATGATTGTACCTGTGTAGAGGTTGGCTTTGTCACAACTAAACACTCCTTGCTAGTTTGGTTTTGTACAATAACGATTGTTAATCGTCGGCTCTGTTTAATTTTTGTTTAAAAATAGTTTCTACTTAGCCAACTGCTCTAAGTTTTGGTGGATAAAAGTTTTGTAAACCCTGCTTGCTCAAAATGGCGATCGGATGTAAATGCTTGTACAATATTTTCTTTGCTCATAACTACAAAAGTAATACAGTCAGTCAGGCTCCAATCTTTATCGGGACGCTGTTTATAAAGCAACCAACCTTCGGTAAATAAACTTCGCTCGATAGAAATAATTTGTAAAATCGCTAACGATTCTAAGCCATCAATAAAACTAACAGCTTGCATTCGTGTAGAGGAATCGCAAAACGCATCAGCAACTTCTAAAAGCACAAATTCTGTGGTTACTAATACAGCGTTTTGTTGACGTAGTTTCTATCTAACTTGTTTTGCTTGAATATGTAAGTTATCTCTACTATTAATAAGTGCAATCCAAGCTGCTGTATCTACAAAAACTTTGCTCAAAGTTGCGTGTCTCGCTTTAATGTGCCATGAATATAATGGTCGTGTTGATGTGCCATATCTTCAATTCCCGTATCAACAGTAGATTTGTCGATTAGTTGCTCAAATTCATCCCACGCAGCATTATAATCCACAACGGGCTGCTTACTTATTGACTGTTCTTCCATGATCAGTAAAACTTTATGCCCTCCAGCTAAAATGTTCGATGGTAGCTCAATTGTAGCCTTCCCATCTGGTGCGACGGTGACAGTTGTTTGAATAGGTATCATAATTACTCCTTTTTACTTTAGTTTTGTCCAATAATTTTGTTAATCATCTACTCTGTTTAATTCTTCTTTAAAGATAGCTTCTACTTCTTCATAGGGAAGATCGTAAGGATAAGGATAAACTTTAGCATTAGGATTGCGACGATTAATGAATAATTCTCTGATTGCTTCGTCATCGGTAGGATGAGCTAATATATACTTTTTTAATTCCTTACGAGTTATTTGTTGAAAATTAGGTTTCATCATTTTGATAGGTTTTATTTTAATCCAATACTGCTAACACGGCTTTAGGCAACAACTTGTCTTTAAACCAGATAATTTTCGCGGGAACATCAGTTAAATTTACTCCGGCTTTTTCTAAATTTAAACGTTCGGAAATTGCCAAAATTAAATCGTCTCTTTCTGCACGACGCACCTGAGCAAACTTCTTTTGCAAATATTCTGGTCGCCAATAACCAACAATTTCTAATAAGAAACTCCGTCCGTCAGGATGCACTAAGCGAAAGTCAGGAATCATCACGCTACCAGGAATCGGAATTAAATCTACTTCTCGCTCTAATACCCACTCTGATTTTAATGCTTCCCAGCGACTAGCAAAAGCTTCTTCTAACATACTGTCGTAAGGTTTACCGGGCGGATAGTGAGACACCAAACCACAATTGGAATCAAGGCTAAATTTGCCAGTTTTCCAATTATTAGTATAAAAGTCGCGGGTTTGTAATGTAGCGCTGAGACTCCATTTTGTGACGTGCAAGAGCGCCGGAATCATTTTTGCGATCGCAAGTCCATACCTCGTACTAGGCTTAAATAAACTTGTCGCCCCATCAATGGTAATTGTAAACCCATGTTCGGCATCGCCTTCGATATAAGCCATCAGTTGAAACAGCTTCAGATAGCGAAATAGCAGCTTATACTCTCCTGGAACATTGCGATGAGCATTTAATACCAGTTGACTCGCGCGATAAAATACTCCCTGTACCTGAGAAAGGTTATATTTGTGCAGCAATTGCTCTGGTGTCGGTTCCTCAAACTCCATCAACACCTTGTTTTCTGCCAAGTCTGCATAAAGTCCTTCGCGAATGTGCGCGGGTAAAACTTCTTTCTCTAATTCCTGACTTAGTTGCAAAGCTAAGGTATCTAAAGTTTGACAACTTTGAACCGAACTTGGAACGTTCAGCGCTGATAAACTAAATACTCGCTCTCTTAATAAGGTTGGTTCTAAAGGACTCACCACTTCAAACTCACAAGCACTTTTGAGCAAATGTGCCAAACCCCGTTTAAGGCGATAATCTGGGCTATCGCCTTCCAATTCTTGCAACTGAGTATCTAATTGACCCTGAGTACCGCCCCGCGCTGCTAAAAAGCAATCAATCAATTCTCTTGCAACGGCTATTGTCTCCTCATCAATCTTCAGTCTTTTCGGAGTTATCGTCTCCCCACTTAGCCGATGAGTCAGCAACTCGCTTGGTAACATTACTATTTACTCCATACAACGGCACAATTTCTAATTGTCTATGTTTCCTCTCTACCCCTCGCCGCCGTACTGATGTACCTTCCTCGCTGGTATCTTCCGCCACTACTTCATACATTAGCGCCAACTTATGCTCGTCGCCTTTACGCAGCACTCGCCCCAACCTTTGCACGTACTCCCGCGCCGAACCTGTACCAGACAAAATAATCGCCACACTAGCGGCGGGTACGTCTACCCCTTCGTTTAATACGTGAGAAGCCACTAAGGTTTTGTATTCTCCTTCCCGAAACCGCGTCAATGTCTCGTGGCGCTCTTTTACTGGGGTTTGGTGGGTAATGGCAGGAATCAAAAATTCTTGCGAAATCCGGTAAACTGTAGCGTTGTCGGCGGTAAAAATTAGCGTTCTTTCGGGGTAATGTTGGGCGAGTAAGTTACTCAAAATCCGCATTTTACCATCTGTACCCAAAGCAATTTCCTTAGCTTCTCGGTGGGCTAACATCGCTCTGCGTCCTGCTGTCGAACGGGCGCTGGCTTGGACGAACAATTGCCAGCCTTTGAGGCTTCCTAACGAGATTTTTGCCTCTTTTAAGAAAGTATTGCGTTCCTCGATTAACTGCTTGTATCTTTGACGTTCTAACTGCGATAGCTTGACCTTAATTTGGACAATTTCATGCTTGGCTAAGGCGCTTCCCGCTAGTTCCTCCGCCGTTTTGCGATATACCTCTTTGCCGATTAAGAGATTTAAGTCTGCGTGTTTGCCATCGGTGCGTTCGGGGGTTGCTGATAATCCTAACCTGTAAGGCGCGATCGCATATTCGGCTATGACGCGATTAAAGTCTGTAGGCAGGTGGTGACATTCATCAAAAATTAGCAGTGCGTAGCGGTTGCCGAGGGCTTCGGCATGGATGGCGGCGCTGTCGTAGGTGGAAACTAATACGGGTGTGCGATCGCGTGATCCTCCCCCTAATAGCCCGATCTCCGCTTCCGGAAAAGATGCTAGTAACTGAGCATACCACTGGTGCATTAAATCGATCGTCGGTACTACAATTAGCGTGCTACGTGGAGTCGCTTGCATTGCAAGCAAGGCTAGGTAAGTTTTCCCGGCGGCGGTAGGCAGCACTACCACACCATTGCGCCCTGATTGCTTCCAGGCAAGCAAGGCTTCGCTTTGATGGGGATAGGGTTCTTTCTCCAGACTAGAGACGAGTTCCAAAGTCACAAATGCTCTGGCATTATCGACAAAATCCGTTTTTTCTGCTTGCAAAGCTTCTACAAAAGCTCGGTAATAAATAGCAGGAATGCGAAATTTCTCAATCCGATCGTCCCAAGTAGCGTAATCTACCCAAATTTTACCTTTAGGTGGTGGATGCACGATTAATGTGCCGCGATCGAAGGATAGTGTAGAAATTCGAGCCATTTATGCAAGTAAAATTTTAGAATAGGAGTTGTACTGATTTGTTACGATATAATGTATTTTTTATACTAGCTAAGTATTTTTGCTTACTACTATTGGTAGATTCAGAGTTAAAAATGTACTTAACCAGGTTTTTTTAGAGGGACAATAGCAGTTGAGCAATACATTACTCAACTGTTACACCATAAATAATTTTCAGTTCACTTGTGCAACTATATCCTCAGCAACGCCAATTTTGATGAGACTCAATTTAGTTTTAAACCACTTTCAAAGTCGCCAGGGGTGCATTCCCTATTTTGTTTTGGCGATCGCGCTACTATTTACTGGTGTAACGACCTCTTACGTGACGACGACGGCTAAAGCCAAAGATCGATTGCGCTTTGAGAATGCCGCCGAACGCGCGGAGCAAGATGTTGAAGCTCGGTTTGAAACTTATATTACGCTGCTACGAGCTAGTAGCGGTTTATTTGCAGCCAGTAATAGTATTAGCCGCGATCAATTTGCGGCTTTTGTTGGCAGATTGAGATTGCAAGAGCGCTACCCAGGAATCCAAGGCATTGGATTCTCAGTCAGGGTACAGCCAGGAGAAAAAGCGGCTTTAGTTGCTGCTGTAAAGCAGCAAGGCATCACAAACTTTAATATTCGTCCTGACTTTGTTCGCAACGAATACCACGCAATTATCTATTTAGAACCATCGAATCAACGCAACGGAGCCGCCATCGGCTACGATATGTTTTCAGAGTCGGTGCGCCGCGCGGCGATGATCCGCGCCCGCGATACTGGCGCACCTGCCGCTTCAAAGAAAGTCACTTTAGTACAGGAAATTGATCAGCAAAAGCAGGCTGGTTTTTTGCTATATATTCCCGTTTACCGCAATGGCAAAATTCCGAATAATGTAGCCGAACGCCGAGCAAACTTACTTGGTTTTGTTTATAGTCCCTTTCGCGCCGACGATTTGATTCAAGGGATTTTTGGGAATAAAAAGTATCCAGATATTGACTTTGAAATCTATGAGGGCAGAAGTATTAGCCCAGAAAATTTACTACATAATTCTACAGTTGCCGCGAATAACCCTGACTACAGACCACCATTTAGTAAAGTATCAACTATTGATGTTGCCGGGCGTACTTGGAGCATTGTATTTAGTTCCCGCCCAGAATTTGTATTAGGCTCCGAAAGCAGGCTCGTTCCTTATATTGGGTTTGTGGGAATAGCGACTTCTCTTATTCTATTTGGCTTGACACGAAGCCTAGTTCTGGCTCGTAACGCCGCCGAAAAATCCTCTGAAGAACTTAGAGAAAGTAGTACCCGATTGAGATTTGCGCTGGAAGCGGCACAATTGGGCGATTGGGACTTAGAACTTGCAACAAAAACCGCTAGGCGGAGTCTTCAGCACGATCGCGTCTTTGGTTACGATACTTTGCTACCAGATTGGAGCTACGAAATATTTTTAGAGCGTGTCTACCCTGAAGATCGCGAATATGTAGATCGCCAATTTCAACACACTTTGGCAACGAACGAAGATTGGGAATTCGAGTGTAGAGTCGTGTGGGATGACGGCAGCATTCATTGGATTTGGGCAACAGGTAGCGTTTACCACGATCGCGATGGCAACCCAATTAGGATAATTGGCATAGTCAAGGAAATAAGCGATCGCAAACTTACAGAAGCAGCCCTCAAAGCCAGCGAACAAAAGTTTGAACTAATTGCCCAAGCGACAAACGATGCTATCTGGGATTGGGATTTATCAACCAATAACGTGTGGTGGAATGAGGGGGTGCAAACTTTGTTTGGGTACTCGCCAGAAGAAATTAGACTAGATGCTACCTGGTGGTACGAAAATATCCACCCCGAAGATCGAGAGCGAATTGTCTCAAAAATTCATGGAGTTATAGATAGTAGCAAATCGGTGTGGTCGGATGCCTACCGTTATCGCCGCGCTGATAATTCTTATGCTTATGTTTTAGATCGCGGTTTTGTAATCCGCGAAGCTGATGGTAAACCAATCCGCGCCATTGGGGGGATGACAGATATTAGCGATCGCAAATTACTCGAAGACGCGCTAGAACAAAAAGCTGTAGAACAGGAAGTTTTATTAGATTCAATCCCCGCCATAGTTTATTACAAGGATTTGGAGGCAAAATACATTGCGATCAACCGCAGAGGTGCGGAAGTTATCGATCAACCAATTGCCGAAATTACTGGCAAGACTGACTACGACTTTTTTCCCTACGAGCAAGCAGCAGGATTTTACAGCGACGATCGCCAAGTCATGGATTTGGGCAAACCCAAACGGAGCATAGGAGAAGCCATAACAAGTACCGATGGTAAGACAATGTGGGTAATAACTTACAAAACTCCTTACTTTAATCCCCAAGGAGAAGTTGCAGGTTTGGTAGGAATTACCCTAGATATTAGCGATCGCAAGCAAGCAGAGATCGAACGCGATCGCTTTTTCACTCTGTCCCACGATCTGCTCTGTATCGCTGGGTTTGATGGTTATTTTAAACGCATCAATCCAGCCTTTGAGAAAATCCTTGGTTATACCCCAGAAGAAATACTCAATAAACCATTTTTTGATTTTGTTCATCCTGAAGACTTAGAGACAACAGTAGCCGAGTTAGACAAGCTCTCTACAGGTAAGCCTACTATCTATTTTGAGAATCGCTACCAGTGTAAAGATGGTTCTTATCGCTGGTTGGCTTGGGCAACAGTTCCCGTAGTGGAAGAAGGGTTAATGTATGGGACGGCTCATGACATTACTACGCGCAAAGCTGCCGAAATGGAACGCGAACAGTTGCTAGAGCGCGAACAAACTGCCCGTGCGACCGCAGAAGCGGCAAATCGGATGAAAGATGAGTTTTTGGCTACTCTTTCCCACGAGCTTCGTACCCCTTTAAATGCAATGGTGGGCTGGATACAATTGCTGCGTACTCGCAAGTTTGATGAAACTACGACTAATCGCGCTTTAGAAACCATAGACCGCAATACCAAGTCTTTACAGCAATTAATTGAAGATATTTTAGATGTATCGCGAATTATTACGGGCAAGATCCGCTTAGATTTTGCTTATATAGAACTTCAACCAATAGTAGAATCTGCGATTGAGACAGTCAAAAGTGCGGCAGACGCAAAAAACATTCGCCTAGAGTTTTATGTAGCACCTGGAATTAGTCAAGTACGCGGAGATGCCAACCGCTTGCAACAAGTTTTATGGAATCTATTATCTAATGCTGTCAAATTTACTCCAAAAGACGGGAAAGTTGAAGTTCGCCTAGAAGTCTACAATTCTCGCGTCCAAGTCCGCGTCAGCGATAGCGGGCAAGGTATCAACCCTGAATTTTTGCCCTATGTATTTGAACGTTTTCGCCAAGAAGATGGAACAACGACAAGAACTTATGGGGGCTTAGGGCTAGGTTTAGCAATTGTCCGGCATTTGGTTGAGCTTCATGGTGGCACAGTCAAAGCTGAAAGTGAAGGAATGGGTAAGGGAGCAACTTTTATTGTGAGTTTGCCTATAAGCTCTGTAATAACTTCGGCAAAAGCAGTACCGCCAGAAACTCCTGTGGTTATTACCGAACCACCAATTTTTTGTTTACCATCCTTAGAGAATGTCCGAGTCTTGGTGGTAGATGATGAAGCTGACGCGCGGGAGTTAGTTAGTATGGTATTGCTAGAGTATGGCGCGGAGGTAAAAGCCGTAGCTACAGCCAAAGAAGCATTAATAGAAGTTACTCAATACCAGCCTGATGTATTAGTAAGCGACATTGGTATGCCTGGGGAAGATGGTTACGCGCTAATTCATCAAGTCCGGGCGCTCTCGCCAGCACAAGGGGGCAAAGTTCCCGCCCTAGCTTTGACAGCTTATGCTAGAGCCGAAGACCGCAAAAGAGCTTTACTTGCAGGCTTCCAGTTGCACGTCCCCAAGCCAATAGATTCAGGAGAATTAGCAGTCGCGATCGCTCGTTTAGCTGGAATCAATGTTTAAACTAAATAAAAATATCAAATCTGTTTTTTGGAAGTAAACCGGAATGGATAAGTGCGATCGCGGTTTTGATGGTGCAGGTAAGCAAGTATGGGGAGCAAAAGATGCCCCTTATAAGTTTCGCTGGCTCGATACTGCCAAATAAGATGCAACTTCCCACAGCTATTTATTACTCTGGAAGTAGCTTAATTTCAATTACTAACATGAATCTCCGCTTATTGCTGCTACTGTTACTAATCCCAGCCGCCGCAGCTTGTAATTCTACGGGTACTGCCCTCGAAGAACCTGCGCCCAATGCCCCAGAAAGTGGTAATTCAACCCAAATAGCTGCGAGTCCCAGCCAGCCTAAAAATGCGATACAAACTCAGCCTTTATCACCCGAACCTATCCGTATAAGCGTTGCCAGTCTACCTAAACCATTTGCCAGCGATAGCGCTTCCAAGTCTCCCAATGTTGTCCCCATCCCTCAAAACCCAACTTTGCGAGTTCCCAAAGGCTTTACGGTCAATGTCTTTGCCGATAACCTAGATAGCCCCCGGTGGCTTGCTTTAACACCCAGTGGTGAAGTGCTAGTAACTGAAACTAGGCGGAACCGCATTCGCCTGCTTAACGATACCAACGGCGATGGAGTCGCAGATAGCAAAAAAACCTTTGCCACGGCTCAAAATGGGGTAAATATCCCCTTTGGCATGACCTTTGCTGATAATTCATTTTTTCTCGGCAATACTGACGCTGTATTGCGTTTTCCCTATAAGCAAGGACAACAGCAAATTAGTGGCAATGGGCAAAAAATTACCAATCTTCCCGGTGGCGGTTACAACCAACATTGGACGCGCAATGTAGTCGCTTCTCCTGATGGCAAAAAGTTGTACGTCTCGGTTGGTTCTAAGTCGAATGTCGATGAAGAACCTTTACCCCGCGCTTCCGTGCAGGTAATGAACTTGGATGGTTCAAGTCGTCAAACTTTTGCTTCTGGGTTGCGTAATCCCATCGGCTTAGACTTTCATCCCCAGACTGGAGAACTTTACACCACCGTCAACGAACGAGATGCAATTGGCGACGATTTAGTCCCCGATTATTTTACACGCTTGCAACAAGGACAATTTTACGGTTGGCCCTACACTTACCTTACGCCGAATAATCTCGATCCTCGGCAAGTAGTCAATGGCAAAAGCAAGCGCCCAGACTTGGCAAGCCGCACCCAAACTCCAGACGTGCTGTTTCAAGCCCATTCTGCTGCTTTAGGGCTGCAATTTTACGATCGCACCTCTTTTCCCAAAAAATACCGTAATGGAGCCTTTGCTGCCTTTCGCGGTTCTTGGAATCGCGATCGCGCAACGGGTTACAAAGTTGTGTTTATGCCTTTTAATAACGGACGACCTCAAGGCTACTATGAAGACTTTTTGACAGGCTTTTTGCTCGATCCTATAGAACCCACTACTTGGGGGCGACCTGTTGGTTTACTTGTGTTGCCAGATGGTAGTTTGCTAGTTACAGAAGAAGCTAACGGACGGATTTACCGCATCCAGTACGGCGCTTAGGTTTGGTAAAGGCGGGTAAGTCCTACAATCGCGGATCGACAGGTTCGCGTTCTAGCGCCAAAACCCCAAAAACGCATTCATGGACGCGGCGCAAAGCTTCGCGCCTAGTAAAACGTTCTAGCGATTCCATCCCTAGAGCAAATTCTCGCAGTGCTAAAGAGCGCTTTCTCGATAAACCGCGCGATCGCAATCTTTCTAAGTTCTCCGGTGCTGTATATTCCGCACCGTAAATAATCCGCAAGTATTCCCTACCGCGACATTTGACTGCTGGCTGTACCAAACCGCGATCGCCTTTACGGGCAAAATCCAACGGTTTAACGACAATTCCTTCTCCGCCTTTGCTTGTCAGTTCTTCCCACCAAGCAATCCCGGTAGCGGTGTCGTTTACATCTACTAGCTTATAAGCCGTTGCTAGTAATAATTCTGGTTCGGCTTTGCATAGCTGCGCCAGAGTTTCCATGTGCCAAACATGAGTTTTATCGTTATGAACTTCCCCTTCGGTTGCCAAAATATGAAAGGGCGCAAGTTTCAAGTCAGCCAATGATTCAACTTGCCAGCAATAACGCTGATAAGCTTCAACATATTGCGCCGCCATCTCTGCACGATTTTGGTAGTGAGTTAAGAATGTCTCCACTCCACTCGTGCGTTTAGCTGCCATTTCTAGGGCTGCCACTGCCTGATTGAGAGATGAATTAGCCGCACTGCCTACCGCCGCATATTGACGCTGCAAGAGTTCTTGAGCCTTCGCTGACCAAGGCATTAGTTCGCAGTCCAAAGCTACCCAACTTGTATTAAATTGCTGCCAAAAACCGGATATTTCTAGGGCATTTTGTAATTTTTCTAGCATTTGACTTTCTAGCACCGCATCGCTAAAAAATCTCCTTCCGGTGCGGGTGTAGCAAATCCCAATACCTTCATTAACTACCCCAAACCTCTGCCTTGCGGCTTCCTCATCGCGGCAAATAATTACCACTGCACGAGAACCCATGTGTTTTTCTTCACAAATTACTTGAGAAACGCCTTGGTTTTGGTAGTAGGTAAATGCTTGGGATGGATGTTCGAGTAAACCTGGCTGCTTGGAGGTTTCGCAGGGTGACATTGTAGGCGGGAGGTAAATTAGCCATTTGGGATTAGCCGCAAAACGACTCATTACTTCCAATGCTGCGATCACATTTTCTGCCCTAATGCCAATTCTGCCATGCAAGCGGCTTTCTATAATTCGCTTACCCAACACATCGTCTATATCTAAAACATCGTCTAGCTGTTGTTGAGTAGTTAAGGGTATTTCGTCTGTAGGTAAAAATGGCTTAGACGACTCGCAATAAACCTGTTTCGCCGCTACCGATACTAGCTCTTTTTCTGGGTAACGCAAGGCGCTTAATTTGCCACCATAAACGCAACCTGTATCAATATCAATTGTACCGTTAAGCCATTGGGCTTCTCTTACTGGCGTATGTCCGTAAACAACGATCGCTTTTCCTCGATATTCTGCTGCCCAATCGTAGCGTACAGGTAGCCCAAAATCATCAGTTTCCCCGGTGGTTTCGCCATACAATGCAAAATCTCTGACTCTACCCGAACCCCTTCCTTGTAAGGCTTCTTTCATTCCAGCATGAGCTACAACTAAGTTACCGTCATCGAGAACATAGTGGCTAATTAGGGAATCGAGAAATTTAATCGTTTCTTGCGAGAAGACTCCGCGCTTATCCTCGGGTAAAGAATCAATTTCGGCGAGAGTTTTATCTAATCCGTGGGTAATTTTGACATTTTTTCCCTGCAACTTCCGCATTAGTTTGATGTCATGATTGCCGGGAACGCATAAAGCCGTACCTGCTACAACCATATTTTGCACTAGCGCCAAAGTATCCAAAATCCGATTTCCTCTATCTACCAAATCTCCTAAAAACAGCGCTTTTCTACCTTGAGGATGGAAATAATAGTTTTGCTCTAAATTTATTTCGTAGCCTAGACGTTGCAATAGTGCTTCTAGTTCATCACAACAGCCGTGAATATCCCCAATAATATCAAAGGGACCATGCTCAGTTTTGCGATTATTCCACAATGGTTGACGATGAATGCTGACAGCTTCTATATCTTCTACAGAGTTGAGAATATAGGTATAGCGGAAACCTTCACGTTTGAGATGTTTGAGACTTTGACGCATCGATTCCCGTTGTCTTTTGACAACATGAATACCAAAATTTCGGTTTGGACGATGCTGATTGCGATCGTGGCAGATATACTCTGGTAAATTAAGTGCGATCGCTACAGGCAAACAATGATACTCTCGCGCTAGGTCTAGTAAGTGTTTTCGATCTTCTTTTTGGACATTAGTAGCATCAATTACTGTCAACTTTCCGGCGGCTAATCTTTTGGCTGCGATATAGTGCAGCACAGCAAAAGCATCTTTACTTACAGATTGATCGTTTTCATCATCGCAAATCAATCCTCGGCAAAAATCCGATGATATAACTTCTGTTGGTTTAAAATGCTGTTTGGCAAAGCTAGATTTTCCAGCACCAGAAGCGCCGATTAACACAACTAAAGATAGTTCGGGTATAGTAATTTTCATATTTATTCTAATTATTAGATTTTAACTAAACTGCAATCTTATCCGAATAAGCAAATCGTTTAACTCCCTTTTACAACTAGGTATTTCTGGCAGATTGCTATTTTGACTCGCTTCTTTTAATTCACTGCATAAACGCTCGTATTCTTGCTGATGAAATATCAAATTTATATCCGTTAATACTGCTTTCCCTGCTCCTGCTAATTTGTAAGCAATTAAGTCAGAAATATAAGATAGATTAAATATTTTATTTAACTCTACTAAATTGGTTTCTAAACCACCAGTTTGCATTAAATAAATGCCTGTTAGCAATACTCGATAGATGTATAGCAAAGGTTTTACTTTTGGTGGATTTTCCTTAGAAAAAAGCTGCCACTGACTTTGAGCAAAACCTAAATAATGGTGAACGTGATGCCGAGTAATACACTGACGAGCTATTAATTTCAATCAGCTTTGCAGTAAATTGTTTTAGGTGAGCCTTCTTTCAAATATTTAAACAACGCCGGACATAACCATCCTTCCATGCTTTTCTGTTTCCAACAATACCAATTACCGCCGTATTCTTCTTTTAGCCAAGTAAGTTCAGCTTGATAATTAGGAAACGGGGAAGCAGAAAACAACAATCTAAAACCTTCATCAACATTGGGAATATCTTGGACTAAAACATCAATAATTTCTGGTGCGCCACTGACAAAAGGTTCCTGTTCAAGTCCTGCTTGTTCGTCATCAAATATCCAGGTTTTTTGATATTTGTAAGGAAAAATTACCAAAATTGAATTAGACATTAATTTAAAATCTTACTCCTACTAAATACAGCCATTTGTGTAGGCGCTCCTACTTCAGAATCTTCGTCACCTATAGAAAAAAGTTGCACGGAATAAGCGAAGTTTTCTGCTACTTTATTCGCCCATTGTTGAAACTCCAAGCGCGTCCACTCAAATCGATGATCTTTGTGGCGCAACTTTCCCGCAGGTAAGGTTTCAAACTTGACGTTGTACTCTACATTTGGCGTTGTCACGACTACCGTATTTGGTTTAGCAAATTCAAATAGTACGCGCTCAAAAGCAGCCAAACGCGCCATATCTAAATGCTCAATTACTTCTACTACCGCCGCCCCATCATATCCACACAGGCGTTTGTCGCGGTAAGTAAGCGAACCTTGTAGTAGTTTAAGGCGATCGCGTTGCATAGTTGGTAATCGCTCTAAATGTAGTCTCTCTGTCGCAATTTCTAAGGCGCGGTAAGATACATCTACTCCCACAATTTCTTTAAAACTCTGGTCTAGTAATAGCTGTTTTAACAGCTTTCCCTCTCCACACCCCAAATCTATTACTTTTGTTGCTTCATGCTGCTTTAACACGCCCAAAACTGCTGCTAATCGCTGTTGATTGAGGCTAATGCGCTCCTCAACTACTGTTTCTTCTTGTTCGTGTTGCTCGGTAGTATCGGTGTTATCTTCTATTAATTGAGTTAAAGCTGAACGCACCAAGCGCCCTTGGCGTTTTAAATAACGTTTGGCAATTAAATTTTGTTCGGGATGCTTGGCTAACCAACCCTCACCGTGACGCAGCAATTTATCAACTTCATCTTCCCCTACCCAATAGTGTTTCTCATCGTCCAACACGGGAATCAAAACGTAGAGATGAGATAAAAGCTCTTGTAAGGGAATAGTATGACGCAGTTCGACATTGTAGTAATAACTTTCGCCCCACTGAGGAAACTTATCATCTAAAATACAACGCTCGATATTAAGCTTGTAACCTAAAGGTGCAAATAAGCTTTGTAATAAGGCTTCACCGCCGCGAGATGGAACAGTAGTCAGCTTTGCAATTAGCGGTATAGGTACTTGCGTAAGTTCTGGTTTATCTTTGCAACGTCCAGCCAAAGCACTACCAAATACTTGAGCAATCGCTACACTCAAAAACGATGATGCCACATAAGGGCGATCGCTTACATAGGCATCTAACCCTTCAATACCCTTTTTTCTCACCAATCCTACCGGATCGATGTCCAATAGCAAAGCGGCGGTACAACTATCTATACTTGCTTCTGGATAAAATACGTGTGCTTTCCCAAAAGATAAATTGAAAGACTGCAATTTATTTGGGTGTTTGTGCAACAAATACCCTAAATCCGTTGCGGGTGAATAGGTAGTAGCGATCGTTAGGAGCATTTGGCAAAAATAATACTTTAACCTCAGTCTCTAATCTAGCCTAAATACTACAAATGCACTACAAAGCTAATTATTTTCCTGTCTTCAGCCCTAAGACAGAATTTGCAGCAACACGCTACCCCATTTAAACAAATACAATAGGAACGACTTATTAGGGACGCTGGGCGCGATGCCTGAATTTATGTGTAGATTATTAGGCTATATCGGCTCATCAATTCTATTGGATTATATTTTATCCAAACCAGAACATTCTTTGATCGTCCAAAGCTATCAACCGCTTGAAATGAACTCAGGAGTCGTTAACGCCGATGGTTTTGGCATTGGTTGGTATCATCCCGAAAAAGAAACGAATCCTTTCATTTACAAAAACGTTATCCCGATTTGGAATGATGTAAATTTGCCCAGCTTGGGGCGATATGTAGAGTCAGGTTGTGTGCTGGGCTATGTCCGCAGTGCTACCGCCGGACAAGCGGTGGATATGAGCAATTGTCAGCCTTTTGAGTCTAATCAACTGTTATTTATTCATAATGGTAAGATTGAGAACTTTAAGCAGGCTCTCATGCGTCCCATATGCGATCGCCTCAGCGATACTGCATACAAATCTATCAAAGGTAGCACTGATTCGGAACACTTTTTTGCTTTATTTCTAGACGAACATCTAAAAAACCCCGACGGTACTTTAGAACAAGCTTTGCAAAGGGCGTTACTCACCTTGGATGACTTAGCCAAAGCTCATCAAGTTTCTGCTTCAGCTAACATCATTATTAGCAATGGTAAGCGGCTAATTGCTGCTCGTTTTGCAAGCGGGATAGAGTGTCCTTCTTTATATTGGACTAGGGACGACCTAGCCTATCCAAAATCTGTAATTATCGCCTCTGAACCTGTATTTAACGGCGATTGGCATCGTTTTTCCGAACAGAGTATTCTTAGTGTGGGAGAAGACCTTGAGATCGAAATCAATCAACTTTCAAGCAACTAGCGATCCGGGTTCGCCGCAAATTATTGACCAAAGACGACAACAATTAAAGCAGTGGTTGCAGCAATGTCGGGCGGGAACAATCGAACTATTTGAGTCTATAGACGAGACAATATTTTGCTATCAAGCTCACTGCGAATTTAGCCCCGTAGGTTGGCATTTGGGACACATTGGCTATACTGAATCATTGTGGTTGCTAGAGCATCAAACTGGGGTAAAACCACAGTTTCCCGAATATCGGCGTTTGTTTGTCGCCGATGGCTTGCCTAAGTCTGAGCGCGTCAAGTTGCCGCCACTAAAAGAAATTAAAAGCTATCTTGAAGCAATCAGAAATGAAGTCTTTTTGCGTCTAGAAACCGTTGATTTAGACCAAGAAGAACGTCTCTGGCGTTGGCTACTGCAACACGAAAGTCAGCATACAGAAACAATCGCTTTTGTCATGCAACTTGCACGCTGGCATAACCAAGCCCCCGTTGGCGCAAGTTGGCAAAATCTGACGACTCAAAACAATTTTACCGTACATCCTGCGCCCAATTCTTCTGCTATAGTGCAAGCAAATTCTTTAGAGGCAGAAATGGTTTGTATTCAATCTGGTTCCTTTACCCAAGGGAACAACTCTCTAGACGCTTTAGACAACGAGCGCACCGCTCATCAAGTCAACCTTGACACTTACTATATCGACCGTTACCCCGTCACTTGCGGGCAATATAGAGCATTTATTGAAGCTGGGGGCTACAAAAATTCTAGCTGGTGGTCGGCTTTTGGCTGGCGATGGGTGCAAAGTCAGCAAGTAACAAAACCTTTGTACTGGTCGGAAGATCCTCGCTGGGACAATCACCCAGTTTGTGGGGTTAGTTGGTACGAAGCCGATGCTTACGCTCGATTTGTGGGTAAAAGGCTGCCGACGGAAGCAGAATGGGAAAAAGCCGCCGGAGCTAGTTGTACTTATCCTTGGGGAGAAGATGCACCTAATGGCGAGCATTGCAATCACGATAATGTGGTTAGTCAGACAACGCCAGTAGATGCGTACCCCGCCGGGCAAAGTGTTTATGGTTGTTACGATATGCTGGGCAACGTTTGGGAATGGACGGCAACAGTATTTGAAGGTTATGAGGGTTTTTATGGCTTTCCTTATCCTGGCTATTCTCAGGTATATTTTGATGGCGAGCATTTGGTGCTAAAAGGTGGCAGTTGGGCAACTCGTCCTTGGGCGCTACGGTCTAGTTTTCGCAACTGGTATCATCCCGGCGTTCGGCAAATTTTGTCTGGCTTTCGTTGTGCCAGCGACAAGTAAATGCGATCGCATTGCTTAGATAATGTCTCCTGTCAATGTACAGGAATAGAATCCGTAGCAACACCATACAACGAATCAAAAGTATGGTTTTTATTTATGTAGCAAAAGATAGCTTTTTTCCTAAGTAGGAGTGTCAATGTCAATGTCTAATCCAGCAAGCGGTAATAGTTCAACTCAATTTGAAGAAATAGAAAATCGCTTGCAAATCGAGCATCTATTAAATGCAGCAAATTTATCAACCTCTGCTCTTACCGAAAAAAGCGATGTCATTGCTGGATTGACTCAAAAGCCTAAGTCTATTCAAGCTCGTTACTTTTATGATGACTATGGTTCGCAACTATTTGAACAAATTTGCGACTTACCCGAATACTACCTTACGCGCACGGAAACAGCTATTTTACAAGAATGTGCGGAGTCGATTGCCGAGCTTACGGGTGCTTGCGAATTGGTAGAATTGGGCAGTGGTAGCTCGACTAAAACGCGCATTTTGCTAGATGCTTATCATCAATTAGGCTATCATCTACGCTATCAATCTATTGATGTAAGTGCAGGCATTTTGGAACTCAGTGCTAAAGCGCTGTTGGCGGATTACCCCTCTTTACAAGTTCATGCTCTCGTGAGTACCTACGAACTAGCGTTAAAACAACTAAAACCTTCTTCCTTACCTAGCAGAATCCTTTGCTTTATTGGTAGTTCTTTGGGCAATCTCAAAGCTCAAGAATGCGAAGAATTTTTTGCCCAAATTACTAAAGCTCTCCAAGGGGGCGAATACTTTTTATTGGGCATAGATTTACACAAATCTAAGGATGTATTAGAAGCGGCGTATAACGACAGTCAAGGCGTTACCGCAGCTTTTAATCTCAATATGCTCAACCACCTAAATCAACGCTTTGATGGCAACTTTGATTTGACGCAATTTGAACACTTAGCTTTTTACAATGAAACTCAGCGCCAAATTGAAATGCACTTGCGCAGTTTGCGCCCTCAAACTGCGACATTGAGCGCTTTAGATCTAACAATTGAACTAGCTGCTGGCGAAACCATCCTTACAGAAATATCCCGCAAATTTGACTTAAATCGCCTCCAGCAAGAATTGCAAGCCCAAGGACTAAAACCGTTGCACGTATGGACAGATGCTAAAGAGCAGTTTGGCGTACTACTTTGTCGATTGAACTAGCTCGTTATTAAATTCATTTACTGGACGCAATTTCAACTCTGTTGATTCCGAGCGAGGTAGCAGGTTAAATACTTCTCGTAACTTATCGTCTACCTCCTCGTAAGGTACTTGTCCTTGCTTGTCAAAAACTACTTTACCCTCTTTGTCTAATATCACTACTTGAGGAACAATATCTTTGTAGTAATAACCTGCTTCTGTAGGGGTATAGCTGCTTTGGGGAGGAATTGCATCTACATTTACAGGGATGATATCAGCAGCACGCCCATAAAAAGCCTGCATATTGGAAACAACGATCGCATACTGCTTGCAATCGCTGCTGTCATCGACATAATAAACTAATATCGTTGGCTTAGCTCCAGCTATAGACTTTTCCAGAGTAACTTTGGACGGAACCAACGAGCCATTTCCGGCATACAAAACAAAAACATTCCCTTCAAAGCGATCGGTATCTATCTCTGCGTTAGCCGTCGGCATTCCTAGCAATAACAAGCACATAACTAACATACAAGTGAAAGTTAGATATTGCTTGAGAAAAGTCAATTGTATTTTTAGAAAATTCATCAAAAAATCAGCCTATTTAAGTAAAATTTTATACAGCAACTAAGCAAAGGCAATTATAACAACCTTTTGATTAATATTTTACACTTACGACCAATACCATAACAGACTTAATAGCTGCTTTAATCTACAAAATACCTCAATTTAAAGGCTTTTACTGACGACTTAGACTTAACAGCTTGGATAATTATTTTTGCTGTTTTAGAAAGAGATATTTGTATTTAATTAATTACAATATAAGTAGTATAATCTTTGTTCGTAAAAAACAATGAAAAAAACCTTGACTGTAGTATTTTTATCAGTTGCATTAAATGTAATTTTTGTTAATGCTGCTTTTAGTAATACTCAACCTCAAGAGACTGAGCTTGCGGAGGTAGCAAAAGCTGAGATAGAGATTCCATTGTGCTATTTACAAACACCAGACGGGAAAATCTTGAATCTCAATAAATTGTGCGAACAAACACCAAATCAAACTACAAGTGTTGCAGTTGTCAATCCCTATAATAATGCCACCATTAAAAAATTTGACGATGAATTATATGGAAAAGGGAATTAAATTTTTAGTGAGGTAGTTAGGCGATCGCAAATTTGAAATTAATCCGATTTCCTAGACAAACTGCGCTTCAAGGCAAACACCTAAAGCGCAGTTAAAACATATAATTGAATATCAATAAGCTACTTAGAAGCTGGAGGAGACTGTTGTTGAAGGGACTTAGCTAAATTTATTGCCTTAGTATAGCCAGCTTGATTAGACTGAGCCGAAAAAAGTTTTGCCGATTGTTGATAATCCGCGATCGCTAAATCTGGGTTTTTTAACTTAGCATAAACTTCGCCGCGAATAGTATAAGCTTCTGCATCTTTTTCGTTACGAGCAATCGCATTATTTAAGTCTTCTAGCGCCTTTTCATGTTCGCTAACTTGATAGTAAGCTGCTCCCCGATGACGATATCCTGCACCTTCTTCAGGATAAATACTAATTGCTTGGGTATGATCTTCAATAGCGCTTTGATAATCGCCTAAAACCGCGTAGCAAACACCTCGACTATTGCGAAGATAGGAATGGGTAGGATTAAGCTTAATTGCCTTGGTGTAGTCGTCAATCGCTGCTTGATAATTTTCTAGCAAGCGGTAAGTATCCGCCCGATAAGTATAAGCTAGATAATGATTAGATTGAATCTCAATAGCTTTGCTAAAGCTTTCAATTGCACCTTTACGATCTTTTTGATGTAGCTTAGTTAGTCCATCGTTAACGTGGCTTTCTATAATGCGGGAAGTTTTAGGATCTTCTGGAATTACTAATGGACTCGGTAAAGAATGATGTCTGCCATGATTTTGAGCAATTCCAGTATTACTAACTATTAGACTTACACCAATTGCTGCGGTAAATGCGATCGCCCGATTAAACTTGTACATAAATTATCCTTTTTTAACTTGCATCGCAAGTTATTTCTCTATTTTTTAAGCGTTGCCAGATTGATTGATGGTTTTGCATCTTTAAAACTGAGCTATTTATCAAATTTTGCTTTGGTGTAAGTTTGTTAAAGCTAAAAAATACTGACTATTAAGCTATCAGCTGTTTTTATAGAAATAATTATTTGACTTAACGCTCATCCATGGTTAAGATTTATTCCCGTAGCGCGATCGCGCTATGGGATAAGACTATGTGCAGAATTATGCCTTTACAGGGCTGGCGCTGGGAGAGTTTTGGCTGGCGCTAAAGAAGCAATATTGACAGTGGCTTCGCCCACTTTAAATTGATTCATCATGTCGTGATCTTCGTGGACTGTATTATGACAGTGGGTCATATAAGTACCAGTATTAGGTCCAAATTTACCAATGACTCTGACAGTCTCGTTTTCACCTACATAGAAAACATCTTTCCAACCTTTTTCGTAAGCAAAGGGAGCATTGCCATTACGGTCGAGAATTTGCATATCTATAAGGTGAATGTGAATTGGGTGGAACCAACCACCAGCGTTGTTGTAAATTTTCCAAATTTCCACATCACCTAGCTGAGGAGTGGCATCAAAGCGTTGACTGTCCCAGGTTTTGCCATTAATTACCCATAGACCATTAGATCGTTCGTATCTAAATTCACGGGTTCGTACGGCAGAAGACTCGGCAATAGGTTGAACAAAGCGCAGCGTACTAGGAATAGAACTAGGATCGCTTTCAGTCCGCACCACCTCAAACTGCATGATATTTTCCGTGCCGTCGTAATTGTCATTGTTATCTGGCTGGAGGTTTTTTAGGGTAATTTTGGTTCCAACTTTGTATTTAGAAAAGTCAATGACCACCTCATAACGTTCTGCCATGCCAATGCGAAAATTTTTAACTGGTGTTGGCGCACTCATCAACCCAGCATCTGTACCAATTACAATCAAGGGTTCCCCAGTGCTAAGAGCAAGTTCGTAAGAGCGCGAAATTGAACCATTTAAGATGCGGAAACGGTACTTACGATTAGCAACCTGCATTTTGGGCCAAGGTACGCCGTTAACTAAAATAACGTCGCCGAATTGACTTTTTTCCCCTTGATCGTCAAATATCAGCTTGCCACTAGAGCTAAACTGCTTGTCTTGAATGACTATTGGTACATCATAATCGCCTTTGGGTAAGGGCAAATCAAGTTCTTCTTTATCTTGAACTAAATACATCCCTGCTAGTCCCATATAGACGTTGCGGGCGGTTTGATGAATAGCATGGTCGTGATACCACAACGTAGCCGCGCGATTATTGGGATATATATAATCTTTATATTGACCTGGATTAGTTAAATCCTCTGCATAACCATCATATTGAGGCAGCGCTGCCATTCCATGTAAGTGAACAGAGGTGGGTGTCCCCACACTATTATTGATAAATCTAACTACTGAGCGCCGATCTTTGGTCTGTTTTATTGTCGGACCGGGAGTGATGCCATTGTATGCCCAAACTTCAGTTTTTAGATTCGGGAGAATGTTTACCGAAGCTTTTTTCATCGTGATTTCGTAGTAATCGGTAGTGCTATCACTCCGCACAGGATTAAGTACAGGCGGAACGCGAAATGGAAGTGTAAAAGGAGTAACTTTGGGGCTTCCAGCATCTCCGGCATAACTGCGACGTTGAAATGTGATCGGTAATAATAAAGAACCGCCTGCAAGCACTCCTAGCTTGAGAGCTTGTCTTCTGGTTATAGGGTTCATTTTTGGATTCTCTCTTAGCGGATAGCCATGTGGTCTTAGGTGGGAAAGCAGGTGCGAGTTAAGATTTATTAACCCCACTTATCTAAGATGACAACTTCATAGTCATTAAGTGGCTAGGTTACGTTTAACTTATGTATAAACTTTGATTAACTTATATAAATTTTTAAGTTACACAATTAACATCGTTACAGTTAGTCTGAGGGCTAGTACAAATACTCAAATCATTGCTGCGTGGAGAACTAACGGATTACTTAACGTCCCTGAATACTTTCAATAGAGAGATAGACAAAAACTATTTATCTGTAATATAATAACTGGATTTGAAAATGTATGTTAGCCATTGCATTCTTTCCTAGGGCAAGGCTATTATTGTTGCCACGGATAATATAATGATCGCGCTCAATAATAATCGCGTTAATGTACTTGGGTTGTCCCTTGTATACAAATATCCGCGTCTCTTGCTCAGAAATAGGTTCAGCCTTTGCGTAAAAGTTCTACGGTACTGCCTGACAATCGGTTTTAAGTTCGCTCAAAATTGTAAAATTGTTAGGTTTCTAACTTAGCAATAAGATCGATGGATAGGAAAAGATAGGTAACTGATGCGTTTAGCGCCGAAAGTGGGATGCGATCTTTACTCATCACCCCCATACCCAATCTGCCGACAAAAACCTGTTACTGGCTTAATTATTTAAGCAAGCAAAAACATAAATTATGAGTTATTTGCGATCGCGGCAATATTTTCAGCAACAGATCGATCGATCCGACGAGCAAATCGATTTGGCATCCTCTGCACTCTATATTGCTCAAGAAGAATATCCTAGCTTAGATGTAATCAAATATCTAAATGCTTTAGATACTATGGCATTAGCCGTAAAAGAACGGTTGCCCATCGAAAACTATCCCCTAAAAATAATTCAAGCTATTAACAGTTATTTGTACGACGATCTAAAATTTGATGGTAATGTTGCTGAATACTACGATCCGCGCAATAGTTTTTTGAACGATGTAATTGAGCGCCGGATGGGAATTCCAATTACTCTATCATTGGTGTACCTAGAAATTGCTAAACGCATAGATTTTCCGATGGTAGGCGTAGGAATGCCAGGACATTTTTTGATTCGTCCTCAAGTTGCCGAAATGGAGATATTTGTAGATCCTTTTAATCGAGGTGAGGGGCTATTTTATGACGACTGTCAAGAGCGAATTAGGCAACTTTACGGGCAACCTGTAACTATGCAACCAGAATTTTTGGCAACCATCAGCAATCGACAGTTTTTAGCTAGAATGTTAAGCAATTTAAAACTTGTTTATCTCAATAGCCAACAATTAGAAAAAGCTCTAGCAGCCGTTGAACGCATCTTACTGTTATTTCCTGATGCCGTTGTAGAAATACGCGATCGCGGCTTAATTTACTATCAAATTGGTCGCTGGGTGGCTGCTGTTAAAGATTTTGAAACTTATTTACAAAAAGCTCCTACTGCCCAAGACGCTCCTGTCATCCGGCGCTTATTAAACCAGTTAGACACCAGTAGTTGATATGTATTAAAAAGGCAGAGAACTTAAGGAATATAGTTTTACCTATCCTTTAAATCCTCTGCCTTGGCTAGATGCTGATAGTCTTAGGATTTGGAACCCATTTCAACTACTAGACTCCGCATAAAATCAATTCGTTGCTCAAAGTCGAGTTGTTTGATTTGATTAACAAACTCATCAGTTTCTGAAGGTAATTTGTAATCAGCAGGCATCCCGATAATCACACCTTCCTCCATGCCTTGAGCCAAACGCAACCATACGTCTAACTTGCCACTAGAACTCAAAGAACTGTAACTGTGACTGACTTCAGAATCCGCACCGCTAGCAATATCGCGTTGTGCTTGTAATTGTTCTTCTTTAGACATACTTTGAATGCGATCGTAAAGCGCACCAGCAGTATCTTGAGCAGAAGCAGCGTTTCCTGGATTTAGCTGCTCTTTAATATCGAGATAACCAAACCATAGCAACGCTAGTTGAGTATCAACATCATAACGCTTGAAAGTTTCTAAAGACTTTTTTGTGTTTTCGTCGGTAGCAAAGGTCATAGGTAAAAATGTCTGATTGTTTTTATTGCATGGCAATAACTTAGGTTTAATCAATCAGATCGGCTAAATTAACCCTGCAAAAGGTAGATGTATAGGTTGTTACCAAAGATAGATGTAGGGGAAATTACTTGACGCTGAAACCTGCGTAAGCAAGACACAGCCAACCAATAATCAACGCTGCACCGTCTAGAGGAGTAATTGCTCCAAGGATTTTGATATCGGTGAGACTAAGAGCATATAAGCTACCGGAGAATATCGCAATACCAACAATAAAAGCCCATCCAGTTACGACTAAAATTGTGGGGGAATCAGTACGCAGTAGTAATAAGGCGACAATTAGTAATGCGATCGCATGATACATCTGATATCTAGCTGCCGTTTCAAAAATTTCGAGCGCGCGGAGGCTTAATGTTGGTTTGAGGGCGTGGGTGGCAAAAGCACCTGCCGCCACCGATAATCCGCCTAAAATTGCTCCTAAAGTAATGAATATTTGTGCCATTATTTCTGTTTGGGCGATCGCTTATTTGCCCTTCAAATATTACGCCTTCTCATCTTGTCTTGCTAGAGGAGTTAATCTTTTGCACAATTATCAATATTTAACTAGACTTAGTTTATAGACTTAGTTTACAAAAGCATGGAATCTATAAATATCCATCAAGCTAAAACACACCTTTCGCGGCTCTTATTTCGTGTAGAGAATGGAGAAGAAATTGTAATTTCAAACCGAGGTATTCCAATTGCAAAATTAGTTCCATTCCGCACATCGTTAGACAGGCGGGCTAGTTTAGGACAAGATCGAGGAAAGTTTGTAGTACCAGATGACTTTAATTCACCTTTACCAGAAGAAATTTTGGCAGCATTTGAGGGTGATGTGGAGTGAAACTTCTGCTAGATACTCAATGTTGGTTGTGGTGGTTTTCTCAGCCAGAAAAGTTAAGCCCTGAAGCCATTGAACAAATTGCTGACGAGACTAATGAACTTTGGTTATCCGTCGCCAGCGTCTGGGAAATAGGTATTAATACCAAATTGCGTTCAAATATAGTAGAGTAGTGAACAACAAAGTTTGTCCTCAAACAACGAGTTAGGCAGGTGGATATGGGTCAAGTTACTCAAGCTTTTCCCCATTTAGAGCTAGAGGCAGTAAA